>CAZANL010000686.1:0-3072 GCA_964486115.1 uncultured Planctomycetota bacterium | reverse complement strand
TGAGCCAGGCCTTGCACGGTGCGCGCGTCCGGCCGGGGGACCATCAGCGGATCGATGGCGTGGAGCACCTGGACCGAGTGATTCTCGTCGACCAGCGGCCGCTCGGGCGCAGCCCGCGCTCCAACCCGGCGACATACAGCAAGGTCTACGCCGAAATCCGTCAGCTGTTCGCGGAGCAGAAGGAGTCCAGGATTCACGGGTTCGACGCCGGGCGATTCTCTTTCAACCGCAAGGGAGGGCGATGCGAGGCCTGCCAGGGCCAGGGCCAGGTGCGTATCGAGATGCATTTTTTACCCGATGTTTTCACCCGTTGCGAGGTATGCGTAGGCCAGCGGTTCAACGTCAGCACGCTGCGTGTGCGCTATCGAGGCTACTCGGTGGCCGACATCCTCGCGTTGCCGGTTGGCGAAGTGCTTGTGTTGCTGGGCAGGCACCCCAAAATCGCCGCTCGGCTGCAGGCGCTGTGCGACGTAGGGCTGGATTATCTGGCCCTGGGCCAGCCGGCGCCGACTCTGTCGGGAGGCGAGGCGCAGCGGGTCAAGCTGGCGCGCGAGCTGGCGCGCAGCCATCGGGGCCGCACGCTCTACGTGTTGGACGAGCCGACCACGGGCCTGCATTTCGATGACGTGGCCCGGCTGATGGGTGTGCTGCAGCGACTCGTCGACGCCGGAAACTCCGTGCTACTCGTTGAGCACAACCTGGATGTGATTCGCCAGGCCGATCATCTGATCGATCTCGGCCCTGAAGGCGGCGCTGGGGGCGGGTACGTCGTTGCGTGCGGAACACCGGAGGAGGTCGCGCGGGTGGCCGAGAGCCATACCGGTCGCTATCTCAGCGTGTCCGCCGGTTCTTGTTGAAGCAGGTCCGGATCAGCATCGAGGAATCGGTGTCGCGCGTCGGACTCAGGACTCTCGCCCGGCGGTGCTTGTCCTTGCGCAGCGTGTAGAATCAACCGGCGCCGCTCTTGCCGCCAGGTCACTCGGAGAAGCACGGACCGGCCTCCAAGGGGGTGAGGGGAGCGCGTGGTCAGAATGCGGCGGTTGATGTACACTGGCCCGCTGATGCGTCTGCTCGACTCCCTTAAGGCAAGCGTCCAGTGCCGGAGCGGACATTGCCCGGCAGCTCCGCCGGACATCGGTTTTTTGGTGGAGCGCCAGGGCTACCTGGCGCTGGAGCGAGAACTTCTGAGACCGGGCCGCCACGCAGGCCGAGCGCGTGCTGCGAAATGAAGGTTAGTTCCGGCAACGACCGCTTCGCCACCACCCACTGGAGCGTCGTTCTTGCCGCCGGTGCGGATTCCTCGGGGGTTTCGCAGAGGGCTCTCTCGCAGCTCTGTGGACTGTACTGGTTTCCCGTCTACTCCTATCTGCGCCGCAGGGGCGAGGACCACGCCACGGCGGAGGACCTGACGCAGGGGTTCTTTGCTCACATGCTCGAGCGCAAGGACTTCGCTCGGGCTGATCCCGAGCGGGGTCGCTTCCGAAGTTACTTGCTCACGGCACTCAGGCACTACGCGGCCAACCAGCGGGCGGCCGCCAGTGCCCAGAAGCGGGGCGGTGACAAGTTGCTGCTTTCGCTCGACCTCGAGCGGGCGCAGCAGCGCTATGCCATGGAGCCGGCCGACGAGAGGACGCCAGAGTCGATGTTTCATCGCAGCTGGGCAGTGCTGGTGCTGCAGAAGGCGCTCGAGGGACTCGGCTGCGCCCAGCGCGCGGTCGGCAAGGGCGAGATGTTCGAGCGGCTGCGGCCGTTTCTGACAGGGTCCGTCCCGCCCAACGCGTACAAGGATGCCGCGGTGGATCTGGGCTCCACACCTGGCGCGGTCAAGGTCGCATGTCATCGTTTGCGAAGGGCCTACGGTGAGCAACTGCGGGCACTGATCCGAGAAACAGTGGCCGATCCGGGTCTGGTCGACTCCGAGTTGAGGGAGTTGATGGAGGTGCTCGGTGGACGGTTCTGAAAAATCTGTAACCGGCAGTCGTCGTTCCTGCATAGGAGGGTGAGAGCCGAGTCAATGTACCCTCGAAGGGAGCCAGGGAAATGAGCGATCGACGGTGTGGCAGTGCGGGATGATCATGGCGGACGAGGCGGCGCTGGAGGGCCTCTGCGTCGGTTGTCTGCTGGGTTACGTGCTGGAGACGGTAGTGCTCGACCGGGAGGTGACCGCCGAGACCCATGAACTGGCGGGTGTGGAGGCGTTGTTCCCGGACCTCGAGATCATCTCGATGCTCGGTCGCGGCGGGATGGGGCTGGTCTACAAGGCTCGCCAGCTCGACCTCGACCGGGTGATCGCGCTGAAGATCCTCGATCCCGAGCTCGGCAAGCAGGCCGCCTTCCAGGAGCGGTTCCTCCAGGAAGCCCGGGCGATGGCGCGGCTGGAGCATCCCAATATCGTGCGTCTTCTAGACTATGGCCAGCGTGGCGCTCTCTACTATCTGTTCCTCGAGTATGTCGACGGGGCGGACCTGCGGGGCCTATTGAATAGCGACACCCTTCAGCCGCGGCGAGCGCTCACCATCGTGCCGCAGATCTGCGATGCGCTGGGCTACGCGCACGACATGGGCATCGTCCATCGCGACATCAAGCCAGAGAACATCCTCATCGATTCCACCGGCCGGATCCGAATCACGGACTTCGGCCTGGCCAAGCTGGTGACGGAGGAGGACACCCGGTTGCGCCTGACTGCGACGGGGACCTTCATGGGCACGCCGTACTATGTCGCGCCAGAGCAGGTGGGGGCGCCCCAAGAGGTCGACCAGCGCGCAGACATCTACTCGCTCGGTGTCGTGTTCTACGAGCTGCTGACGGGTGACCTGCCACTGGGCAATTTCGAGCCGCCGTCAGCCAAGACCGGGATTCGAGCCGATCTTGACGAGGTGGTTCTCAAGAGCCTGGAGCAGGAGCCGCGGCACCGTTTTCAGCACGCGAGCGAGTTGAAGGTCGCGGTGGCGAAGGCCGTTGCGGGACCGACCGGTTCGCCTGACTGGCACGCGGACGCCAGCCGCTACATGAACTACTTCGCCATCGCGAGCCTGCTGGCCGCACTGCTGGTCTGCGGCTGGGCTCACATGA
>CAZANL010000685.1:311-3086 GCA_964486115.1 uncultured Planctomycetota bacterium | reverse complement strand
GGTTTTGGGCGGGGCCGGACAGTCAGGTTGTCCGGCCTTGTTTCTGATCGACGGGGGCAGGGCTACTTCGAGGCTCGCGCCAGGAGCCACTTGGTCACCAGCGGGTAGACCTGCTTGGGGGAGTGCACGCCGACGAGAAGATCGACATGTCCGGCGTCGACCGGGTAGCCGTGGCTCTTACCGATGATCTCGAGCGTCTTGTCGCTGCTCGACAAGGCCTCGTAGGTCTTCTTCACGTTGGCTGGCGGAATGACCTGATCCGCTTCGCCGGCGATCAGCAGGGCGGGCGTGGTGATCTCCGCGAGGTGGTCCTTGTAGCTGTAGAAGCCGTGCTCGTCGTAGTGGGCGGAGGACTTGTCGGTCGTCCCGTAGGGTGAGGGGCCGTAGGTGTAGACGTCCTCGTTGATCGTCCAGTCGAGGAACTGGCGCACGACGTTGACGCTGGTGTTGTCCACCGCGCGGTCCATCAGTAGCTTGATCGTGGCCTCGTCCATGTTCTTCGGGGCCCAGGTGAACTTGCCGAAGTCGCTCATCAGGAACTGGTGAATGGCCGCTTCCCAGGGTTTTCCGGTGGCGCCCTTCTTCCAGGAATGGCCGATCGGGAAGGGAAAATCGGGCAGCAGGAACGGGCCGAGCATCACGCCGACAGCCATGTAGAAGCCGCCGGGCTTGGAGTCGAACTGCTCTTCCCCGCCCATCCAGCACGCGCTGGACAGGGTGACGATTCCCTTGATCTTGTCCTTCGACTCGGTCTCGATGTAGGCCAGGCCGATGATCCCGCCCATGCTGTGGCCAACCCAGAAGACCTGCGCCTTGCCCGTCTTGGCCAGCACGTAGTCGATTGCGGCGGGTGCGTCGCGATGGATGAAGTCATCGATGTTGAATGACCAACCCGTCAGGTCGCTCACCTCCGGACCGCTCGACAGACCGCTGCCCCGCAAGTCCAGCAGCCAGACACCGAAGCCCTTCCCGGCCAGTCGCATCGCCAGGCTGTGCTTGTTGTCCAGGTCGAAGGCGCTGTGGTTCTCGATGAAGCCGTGGGTCATCAGCACCGGCTCGTAGCTGGTGACCGCCGATTTGGGCAGGTAGCGGGTCATCCCCAGGTGCCAGCCGTCGGCGGCCTTGAACCGGTGTGTGCTGATCGCGACGGCATCGCTGACGGTGATCGTGGCGGGGGTACTGGTGGCGCTGCCCTTCTCGTTGGTGATCTTACAGCTGAAGTGGGCCCCGTCGTCGGCCGGTTTGAGTGCGGGTGTGCTGTAGAACGGCAGGGTCGCCCCGGGGATGTCGTCGCCGTCCCGCCGCCACTGGTAGTGCAGGGCCGGTGAGCCCGCCGCGGTTACCTGGAGCGTGACCGCCTGGCCGGCGTTGGCGGTTTGGCTCTCGGGGTGACTCTCGATGGTGGGGCCGACGAGCGCGGGCGGCTCGCAGCCCAGTGTGGCGGTCAGTAGTAGAACCGCCATCATCAGCGAGGTCAGAGGCCCCATGGTCTCCCTCGCAGCCGGTAAGCGTGGTGCGTCGAACAAAGGTGCTCAAGATAGCGGCCTACGGCCCAAACGCAAGAGCTGTTTGTGGGTCGGTTGCTCCACTTTCCGCAGTGAAGCTCATGCTGCCTCGGCCTCGGCCTCGGGCTTTCCCGACACGCCTCCGGAGACCAGAAAGGTCATCACCGTCGCGGCGTCCGCCTCGAGCGCCTCGACCTGCTCGTGTGGCACCAGGATCAGGTTGCCGGCGAAGTTGTAGGACTGGGGAAAGTAGACCGCGACCGAGTCCGACAGGCCGAGGTGCGACACGTCGTCAGCGGTGAGGAAGCCGAGCACTCGCGTGCCGCCGCTGGGAAACAGCGAGACCGCTACCGGGCGGTCGAAGGTCTTCTTGTCGCCGACGAACGCCAGCATCAGATCTTTGACCGAGGTGTAGAGCAGCTTGACGAGTGGTAGACGGGCCATGACCTTGTCGAACAAGCGGAAAAACCAAGCGGCCAGAAACGAGGAGGCGAGAAAGCCGAGGAAGGTGATCCCGCAAATGATGACGAGGACTCCGAGTCCGCGGTGGGGTAGTGGTATCAGGCCGTCGATGGCCATGAACACCCAGTAGCAGACATAGCCCGTCACGCCGAGGGGCACGACGACCGCCAGTCCTTCCAGGAACCACTCGATTATTCGTTGCATGCGATATTCTCCTAACGGGTTCCGTTATCGGTTGTTGTCGTCCTCTGTTTCAGCTGTGCGGACCGAGGTTTCGAATCCGCGGCTCGACCGGGTCGAGCATAACCTGCCGGATAGTTCGCAGCGCACATCGAAGTCCCTGATTGCGGCAGCCTGGCCGCTGGACCTTGCCCCGCAGCGTCAACTCCTCCTCGGTCAGTGAACCTGGGTCGGTCATCAACAGCTGATTGTAAGCTATACTCGGGGGGTGAGGCACACTGTCATCTTGGGCGACAACCTGCCGGAACTGCAGTCGATGCCGGACGAGTCGGTCCAGTTGATCTACATCGACCCGCCGTTCAACACGGGTAAGACCCGGCGGCACACCCAGCTGAAGACCTCGCGGGACAGCCACGGGGATCGGGTCGGTTTTGGCGGGCGACGCTACCGGACCGAGACGCAAGGATCGATGGCCTACGGCGATCGGTTCGACGGGTTCGCGGAATTCCTTTCGCCTCGGCTGACCGAAGCCCACCGGCTGCTGACCCAGGACGGGACGCTCTATTTCCACATCGACTATCGCGAAGTGCACTACATCAAGGTCCTGCTGCTCGACCCGTTGTTCGGC
>CAZANL010000685.1:0-301 GCA_964486115.1 uncultured Planctomycetota bacterium | reverse complement strand
AGATCATCTGGGCCTATGACTACGGGGGGCGTTCGAAGAACCGCTGGCCAGCCAAGCACGACAACATCCTGGTCTACGTCAAGGACCGCAAGCGTTACCACTTCGACCAGGCCGAGGTGGAGCGGATCCCCTACATGGCGCCCGGGCTGGTCGGCAAGGAGAAGGCCGCGCGCGGCAAGCTGCCGACCGACACATGGTGGCACACCATCGTGCCCACGGCAGGCAAGGAGCGCACGGGCTATCCGACGCAGAAGCCGCTAGGGATCCTGCGCCGGATCGTTGCCGCTTCCTCGCGGCCCGA
>CAZANL010000684.1:0-3090 GCA_964486115.1 uncultured Planctomycetota bacterium | reverse complement strand
ATGTCGAGGCACGGAATGCCGCCGAACTGGATGATCTTGTCCGCGATCGTCTGGGAGTGCTCCAGCGTCTCCCGGAGGCCTTCGAGCAACTCTCCGCGAATGAGTAGGCGGTCGAGGCCCTTGATCGTCACCGAAAGATGAAGGTAGCGTAGTGCCGCTTCGACCTCCTCGGCGAACAACTCGTTGAGTACCTCGATGACCTCCTCGTTTGCGTGATAGGGGCTCATGGTGTTTTTTTTGGGCTTTCCTTGTAGTGCTGGAACACCGCATAGACTTCGGCCATGTCATGGGGGCTGGTCACGACCGGCCGATTTTCAGGAGCGTCGACGTAGTGGGAGAGACCATCGAGGAAGGCCTGGGCTTCCGGAGCTCCGGACTCGATGTATCGCAGCAGCCTGGCGGCTAGCTGGGCTGTTTTCTTGCTGATCAGGTGCTCGATCTTGCAGGTGTCGATGTCTGCCTGGCGCTCCTCCAAGCCGAGTAGATCGATGAACAGCTTCTTCATCACGAATTTCTTGGCCTTGAGCAGGTGCGCAATCCGAAGTCCTTCTTCCGAGAGCTTGAGGAACCGCCGGTCGTCCTCGAGGACCAGGCCGCGTTGCTTGAGCCGTTTGAGCGTGATCGAAGCGCTTCCGCGGGTGATCTCCAGCCGTCGCGCGACATCCGAAACACGAGCGTAACCGTACTCCTCGTGCAACTCGGCGATCGTCACCAGGTGGTGCGCCACCGAGTGAGTGATCGGGTTTTGGTCAAATTCTTTCCAAGAGTCCATAGTTCAGTTGGTTTACATGTAATACATGGCGTTGCGTAGATCAACTTCTATTGTGCAGACATTGTGCAGAAATGTCCTGCCCCGAGGAGTTCTACGGCAGTTTGGGGCGTGGGAAGTTGGATGACGCCCGAATCTGGTGCCCATCTCGATGTCGCAGAGTCCCTTGGAGTTTGGCCAGGGACAGGAGCCCCTTGAGCTGGATCGTGAACAGGTAGTCGTCGTACCGCAGATCCTTGTCCCAGACACGTAGCATCAATTGCTGGCCGGGTTTCCATCGCAGCGTGAAGCGCTGGTTCCAGTTCGGGGCGAAGCCGGAGAGCGGCTGGGTGCTCAGCCGCTGGCCGCCGCTGTCGAGCTCCAGGTAGGGCTCTGGGGTCTGCTCGCCGGTCGAGACCTTCCCTTGCGCGATTCGGGCCCCGATCAGCATGATGCGGTAGGTTGCAAGTTTGTTGACCTGGCTCCACCACTGGATGAAACGACGGGCGCTGCCCGTGTGGGCTCCCTTGGGGAAATCGCGGAGGTAGACCTGGAATGCACTGGCAATGCGTGGTGCTGCGTCCGGGTTTTTCTGGAACCAGCTCTTCAGCGAAGCGTAACGATGGTGGTCGGCCAGGGTGCGCAGCCGCTTCGCTTCCCGAAGCACCTCGCGACCGTGGACGCACCGGTGGTCGAGCATCCGCTGCTGGTGGCTCAGAACCAGCGCGATCCGCTTCTGGAACTGATTCCCCAAGGACCTGGACTCACGCGATACTCGTTCCCAGTCCAGTGGGTCGAACTGAGCCATCAAGGCTCGATGGGCCTTGCGCGCGGCGTCCCGGTTGCGGTTGTTCGAGTGGTCGGCCAGAAACGACTCGACGATCGCTAGCTTTCGCTCGAGCGTTTGTTTTCTCCCAGCCAGCTGGATCGAGAGTGCTTCCCAGACCTTGTCGTCGATCCGCAGGTGCTCCTGCATGATCGCAGCACGGACTGCGTCGTCGTGGTCATGTTGCCTGGTCTGACTCAGGTACCGCTGGTAGATCTCTCGCCGCTTGGACGGGTCCGGAAAGCGCCTGGCCTCGGCCTGGATCTTGTCCCAGAGCGCGGCGTCCCGCGCGGCCGCTCGACGGGCGAGCAGCTTGTCGAAATGAGGGCGCAGGCCGGGGTCCGCCCCGACTAGGGCCAGATAGCGCAGCCAGGCTTGTTCCAGGCCTTTCAGTTCAGCGCCCGGTCGGCGGAAGGGGGCGAACTCCCGATCGAACCCACGCCGGGCGATCCGTTGCCGGAGCGCCCTGCGGATCACGGTCAGCGATTTGGCGTGCTCCGGGTGTTCGGCTTCGAGACGGTCCGCCAGGGCGAGATACCGCTCCAGCTCGGCGGGCGGGGGGGTGGTTTCCCGCAGCAGGGCCAGCGAGTGTATGGCGATCCGGGAGCGGGCTTCGCTGGAACGAGTCGTCGAGGAGGCCCATGTGGTTCGGGCCAGGTACGTGCGATAGGCGTCGATCGCCAGCCAGCGCTGGGCCGTTTCGCTGCCCTCGAACTGCTGAGAATGCCGGAAGCGCTGGCCATCCGCGCCCGTCATCCAGGCGCACCACAGTAGTAGCAACAGCCCGATGATGGCTACGCCGAGGGGCCAACGTCGCAGTCGGGCCCGGCGCCGGGCCTCGCGTGCGTCACGCTCGACACGCAGCTGTGCTGTATGAGCTCCGTGCGGATGGCTATCGATGAAATCATCAATGCGTCGGACGGCCAGGCGTCCTTGACCCGGGTGCTCCTCGAGCCACTCGATGAGCTGCTCGAACTTCCGCTCCTGATGGAGCTTGATAATCCAGTCCAGGGTAGGCCCCAGAGTGTCTTGGTCTCCGAGGATTTGATAGAAACGGAGCTTTCGGCCGAGAAGCTGCTGGGTGTCGATGTTTGCGCGATCCAGCCAGGCCACAGGGTCTGCCGGTGCCGGGACCAGGGCGATCAGGCCAACGTGGCTACGCAGGAAGTCCCCCGCCGCCGGCAGGGTCAACGCAAGTTCCTCCAGTAGGGGGATCTGTTCGGTGTCGGAAAGCCGGACGAGGATCGCATCGAGGTTGCCCAGCTCGCCGGGATTGATCGTCGGAATGTTCGATACCGGGCCGAGGATCTCCCAGACGACGCCGGCCGCACACTGAGTCCCCGAAACCACACGCGTTCGAAGTCCGCCGTCGAGGTCCAGCTGGATTCCCGGTCCACAGGTCTCGACCAAGGCCCGCAGAAGCAACAAGAACTCGGCCTCGACGAAGCCGAGCACGCCGACGCGATGCTGCGGGACCTCCGCCATTACTTGGAGGCCGATTCGAGCTGCCTGATGA
>CAZANL010000683.1:0-3091 GCA_964486115.1 uncultured Planctomycetota bacterium | reverse complement strand
GTACCCCGCGCGCCAGTCCTGGCTGCCGGCCTGCTCTGCGCGTAGCAGCGCTTGCTCGGCCCGCTCGCTCCAGCCGGCGAAGTACCAGCCGCTGCCCAGCTCGGCCCACAGCTGTGGCTGCTTGGCCACCTCCGGATCCCGGGTCAATGGCTCCAGCTCGGCGAGGGCCCGCTCCACCTCATCGAGTTTCCGGCGCATGTCGACCTGCGCGATATAGAAGAACGGGCGGGTCTCGTGGATCTTCTTCCCCACACTCTTGAAGATCTGCATCCTCTGGCTGACCCGGACCTGGTCCGTCAGCTGTCGCTGGCGCGCACGCTGGTCGTCGATCTCGGCTTTTCCCTGTTCGGTCTGTTTGCGCTGCTCATCGAGCTTGCGGGTTCGCCATCGGAGCTGCCCGGTGAGCAGCCATGCCACGCAGAGCGTGGCGGCCAGCAGCAGCGCCGTGACGATCTGACGGCGTCGCTGGCGCAGGCGTCTGCGCCAGTGGTCGACCGTCTTGCGGGAGTGGATGGGCACCGGCTCCCCTCGCTCCCAGCACGCCAGTGCCACCGCCAGTGCCTCGCCATCGGCGAATCGGTGGGCCGGGTTCTTCTCCAGCGCCTTGCGGCAGATCGAGTCCAGTGGTGCTGGCACCTGGTGCCCCTGGCGATCGAAGGCGGGTGGCTCGGCGTTGATGATCGCCTGGAAGATCTCCTGTAGTGTGGGCGCCTCGAACGGCAGCTTCCCGCAAAGCATGCGGTACAGCAGCACGCCCAGCGCCCAGACATCGGTGCGTGCGTCGAGCAGCCGCTGGGTGGCCATCACCTGCTCGGGTGCCATGTAGGAGGCCGTTCCGAGCACCGTTCCGGTCTGGGTCAGGCGGGTGTCCTGTTGCCCGCAGGCCAGGCCGAAGTCACTGACGATCGGTCGCCCTCCCAGGGTGAACAGGATGTTGGCCGGCTTGATGTCTCGGTGGACCACTCCCTGACCGTGGGCGAACCCGACAGCCTCCGACACCTGCCGCAGGACATCGATCCGCTGCTCGAGTGACATGTCGTCGATCCGCTCGGAAAGCGTCCCGCCTTCGATCAGGTCCATCACGATGAAGTGAACCGGCTCGCCTGAGCCAGGATGCGGCGCGCTGCCGAACTCCTGAATCGCGATGATGCCCGGGTGGGACAGCCGGGCGGCCACGGCGGCCTCGCGGCGCAGCCGTCGGATCAGCTCCTGGGTAACGACCCGGGGGTCGAGAACCTTGAGCGCCACGTCACGCTCGAGCTCGGCGTGAAAGGCCCGGTAGACCACCCCCATCCCGCCGCGAGCCAGCTCCCCGACCAGCTCATAGGCGCCCAGTGAGTCGCCCGCCTGATGAGTCGGCAGCTCCTCGATCACGGTCCGATCATAGGGAAATACGGTGGCTCCGACAAGCACGGCTCGGTCAGTCGACTCTCCCGCCTCCTTTACCTGTGTGGGTCGGTCCCGAGCACGAGGTCACGTGCTCGAGCAGGGGCGTGTGCGTCGGTGCGTGGAGCACCTGGAGGGTGAGCGGGCCGCCAATCTGCTGGTTCGCGGGCGGGTCCCGCAACGGGACGAGTAGCGCTCAGCCGATGCGCTCCCCGACCTGCTGCGGGTGGTCCGCGGCGGTCGGGGGGTACACGGTCTGGTGATCGGAGTTGGCGCCCGGGCAGGGCGGGCCAATGCGCCCTAGAACTGGCCCTCTCGCACCTGCTCCGGGCTCATCTCCCGCCGGAGCTGGAGGATCGTCTCCGGCGTGACCGACTGGTTCTCGGGCAGCGGCGCATCCCCCTTCTGCTGGCCCAGCGCCGCCACGCTCTTCAACCCGGCGAGAGCCTTCGAGCCCTCGACGGCGGTCGCCGCGTCGTCGTAGTAGTCGAACCAGGGGAGGCCGGCCCGCTGGTATTCCTCGGCGGTGGGGGGGACGTGCGGCGCCTGCTGGCCGGTGATCGCGCGCCAGACCAGCGAGTTTGCCAGGTGGACGAAGCAGCGGCTGCCGTGCTGGGTGTCCCAGTCGCTGAGCTCGTAAGGATCGTCATAGATCTCCTGCGTCATCCGGCCCCCGGGCGCGAGCCCCATGTCGGGGGCGGAGCAGGGCGCCGACAAGCAATACCTTACTCCCCCGCCGAACACCCCGGTCTCATGCCACTCCCGCTCGGGAAAGCGGCGCTCGAAGACCTCCCGCTTCATCGGGAAGACCTCGATCTGCAGGCCCCCGTGCTCGGCCTTGCCGGTCAGCTGCTCCTCGGCGCTGTAGCCCGAGCCGAGTGGCATGGCGACGAACTGGCGGATCAGGCCCTGCTCTACGCAGTAGCCGTCGAGCCAGGGCTGCTCGGGCGCGACCAGGTAGCGCTGCGGATCTCGCCCGAGACCGTCGGCCCAGGACTCCCCGCTGACGGCGTCGATCTTGCCCGCGGCGATCTTGATCGCGAACGGATAGCTCCCCCGGCGGTCGATGTCGGAGGTGCTGAAGTTGAGCCACATCGCCTCGGCCTGGTACATCGGCAGGAGGATCCCGCCCCGCTTCAGCCACTGGGCCGGCACTCGCTCGGCAAAGTCGTCGACGTGGCGCAGCGGAAAGGAGCCCAGGCCCGGCGGCAGGGGATAGGTCCGGTCGTCGTCGGGAATGCGCAGCGTGCGCTGCAGGTCGATCGTCAGCCGGGCATCGGGGTGGACCCCGGCAAAGGTGAAGTTCAGCTTGTCGTGACGCAGTTCGATCATCGGATGTCCTCGCTACAGTGTGAATCTACCATGAGCCGTCGCGAACCTCTCTCACCAGCCGCAGGACGGCATGATCCGGCAGGTCGCTCAGCTCGCGAATGAGCTGGGCAAACAGCTGCGGCCGCCGCATGATCGCTTGCTGCAGATCGCCCGAGACCTTGCCGGCCAGCGCCAGCAACAGGTCGGGATCCAGCTCGAGGTCTTCGGCCAGGGCCCGGATCGTCTTCTCCGAGGGCGGGGCCTGCTCGCCCCGCTCGATCTTGCTCAGATACGACGGCTCGATCCCGACCCGGCCGGCGACCTGCCGGATCGAGAACCGGCGGTGAGTCTCCCGCTGCTGTTCGCGACATGCTCTGAGGTACGGTCCAAATTG
>CAZANL010000682.1:0-3092 GCA_964486115.1 uncultured Planctomycetota bacterium | reverse complement strand
CCGGCCCCGGTGACCGTGGTGGGGGCTCACCGGGCCGCGCCTCGGGACATCGGCGAATAGTTGGGCGACGCCGGCGCCGCCCGGCCGCCATTTTGGGTGAGCCGTCAGGAACGGGCCCTGGCCCAGGGTCAGCAGGGCGCCGGGGGCATCGGCGAAGACCAGGAACTCTCCCACCAGCCGAGCATGTCGGGTCCCGCGTCGGAACACGGTCTTGCCCCGGAGGGTTTGCTTGGCCGGGAAATATCGCTGGAGGATTCCCAGCGCCCTGCTCGGGTCGACCTGGATGAACCCGACCGGCGAGCCGTCCGCCAGTAGTGCGGCCCCGGCCTCGGTGCCCAGCGCGGTCAAGGTCGCGATCAGCTTCTCCTTTTGAGCCCCGCCGAGAAAGCCGACTGGTTTCTGATACCACTTGAGCGGCCAGTTGCGGACCAGGTCGACGAGGGCTTCCGGGGCAATGGACAGCAGCAGCACGCCCTGCGTGTCTCGTGGCAACAGTCGAGCCGGAGCAGCGAGCAGCTTGGCCGGCTTGTCCCGGACCAACCGCGCGATCCTCTCCGGTAGGCCGCTGACACTGCCAGTGACGGTCATGTTGCGACCCGAGAGCGTGCCACTGACCTCCAGCGCGCAGCGGGCCTCGATGAATTCCTCGGCCAACGCGCCGAGCAGGGTCGGCACCTCCGCCTGCGCGATCCAGCGGTGGATCGGCAGCGTGAGCCGCGGACCCGCCGACGGCTCGGGGCGCGGGGCGGCCAGGTAGTCGTCGATCGCGAACTGGTGCGGGCCGACCAGGCACCGCTTTCGGGTGAAGCGCAGGGCCCAGCGGCCGATCCGATAGCGCTCATTGCCGGTCGACTCGATCTCCTCGGCGCCGGTGGCGCGGGCCAAGAAGGCGATCACTCGATCGCGGTTACGCACTCCCAGGGAGAGGATCCCCGGCAGGGGAAACCGGGAGGTGAGCGCAGCCGCTGGCCGGTCGGGGTGTGCTCGCCAGATACTGGCCACCGCAGCGGCCTCGAGATCCAGTCCGCTGGTTCGCTGAAAGGCGTCGTATCCGAGCGGGATCCCTCGGACGCTATGACTCGCCGGCTGCAGTAGATCGAGCAGCGTCAAGCCGAGCTGGCCGGGCCGGGGCAGCTCGAGGCGCAGCAGCTCGGGACCGGCGATGGGCCGGCCCAGGCGGTCGGCCAGCCAGGCATGCCGGTCGGTCATCCAGCTCAGGCCCTGTCCAGCCTGCAGCAGTCTGATCAGCCGCTTTCGCTCAAGCGCCGGGTCCGGGTCACGAGCGGTCACCCGCAGGTGGTCATACAGCGGGGAGAGTTGATCGATGAGTGGCGAGAGCCGTGGGTCCTTCGCTTTCTCCCAGCCGGAGATCAGTCGATCGAGTCGTTCGATCGAGTCGGGGGCGAGGCGTGCGCCGAGCGCTCGTGCCGCCTCCAGAGCGCTCAGCTCGGTTTTCGACTCCAGTGGCTGCTCGAGCCGCTGCCAGGCAGCCTCCAGCGCGCCTCGCTCGAGCATGGCGCGCACGGCGCCCGGGTGGCCGGTGTGCGCGAGCACACGGAGTGTCTGGCGTGCCGCTGGACCGGGCAACTCGGCTAGCCAGCGAACGAGGTGGGGATCGGTGTGTCGGGCGAGCAGCCGCAGCAGGGTGCGATAGCGGGTGCTGCGGGGTAACATCAGCAGGACCTGGCGCGCGCCCCGGACCGCGTCGCTATCCAACAACTCGAGGATCGCCGTCTCGGGGTCGGTCGTGTGCCGGGCGGCGGTCCAGCGGACGAGTGGGTCGGCGTCTCGCAGCCCCATCCGGCGGACCCAGTCGTAGTCGAGCACCGCGACGGTCATCCGCCGCACATCCGGACTTGGATGAATCAAGCCCAGCGCCACGCTGCGCGGCTCGTGCCGGGCCAGTTTGCGCAACAAGGGCAGCAAGGACTGTTCCCGGTCCTGGAATGGTCGCTGCAGATGGGAGAACAGCCGGCGCGCCTGCTCCTGTTTCGCGCCCGTTCCGGGGAGCTGGGCACGCAGCTGATCGAATTTTTTGTCGGCGGCGACCGGTGCGGCAATCGACAGGGACAGCAGCAAGAGCAGGCGGAACGTCGTCGGTGACATGACGGGTATCATACCCCGTGAAAGGCGTTCCGGCTCTTGGTCAAGGCCGATGGACAAGCCTCAGGACCTCGAGCAGCATGGCGTCGCGGCTGGGTCCAGTCGAATGGAGGAGCACTTTTCGGGCGCCCCCTAGCGAGGACTGGGGATGTCGCGCCAGTTGGTGACGTATTTCTCCGGGTCGTTGCCCAGGTGGCCCTGAGACCACAGATCGAAGGTGCGCGCGTTCATCGACTGCATGCCTGTCTGGGCGACGCGGTAATGGTAGGGCCTGCCCCACGGGTCGAAATACTCGCCGTCGGGGCTGATCTGGCTGCTGATGAAGTGGAAGTAGGTCCTGGCTGGACCGCCGTTTTCGGGGTCCCCGTCCAGGTAACGCACCAGGCTGTCGTCTCCGGTGGGGGGATACTCCCCCCAGTCGGTCTCGTACGCCATGATCGCGACCTGCAGGTTGGCGATCGTGGCGATGGCGTAGTTCTTCTTGGTCGCACCCTGGACCGGCTTGAAGATGATGCCCAGCGTCACCAGCAGCATCACCGGGCACAGCAGCATGGCGGTGGCCATGCAGTAGCGGGCGAAGGAGGTCGGCTGAGCGATGCGGCGGCTGATCGGTTTGGACGGCGCCGGGCTGGAAACGAGCTTGCTGGTTGCAACCCAGCTCTGAATGAACGGCTTGGGGCTTGGTGTGATGGCCGCGACAGCGAGCAAGCTGCCTCGCAGCAAGCGGGCGGTCTGATCCGCTTCGACAAAGGCCGGGCCGCACTGCTGACAGGTCGCAGCGTGTTGCCGCAGCCCATCGAGCCGCTGGCTGCTGGCTTCACCTGAGAGGTGAAGCTCAATCAGTTTTTCAGCCTGATCGCACTTCATGTTCGAGTGTGTCTCTCAACAACCGGATCCCCCGTGTGATCCGGCTTCTGATCGTGCCCGCTGGCTCACCCAGCAGGCGGGCGATCTCGATTCCGGTGAGATTCTCCTGGAACCTCAAGGTC
>CAZANL010000681.1:0-3100 GCA_964486115.1 uncultured Planctomycetota bacterium | reverse complement strand
CCTTGCTCGCTCGGTTGCTAGCGCAATGTCACATGCTGCGACAAGACCGACGCCACCACCGAACACCGCGCCCCCCACCAGCGCTACCGTTGGCTTCGGCATCCGGTGCAGTCGCTCGAGCATTCGACCCAGCCCCATCGCATCGGCCAGATTCTCCTCATCGGTGTAGTCCGCAGCCCGTTTCATCCAGTTGAGGTCAGCCCCGGCCGAGAAGCTCTTGCCGTTTCCGGAGAGGATGACCACCCGCACCGCCTCATCCGCTCCGGCCTCGAGCAGTCTCTCCCCCAAGGCGGCAATCAGGGTGTCGTCAAACGCATTGTGGACCTCCGGCCGATTCAGGGTCAGCCGTGCCACACCGTCAGTTACCGAGTAAAGCAAACTCATCGATCACATCCTGAAGACGCCAAATTGAGTCCTTGGAATCGGCGCATTGAGCGCCGCCGAGAGACCGAGTCCGAGCACCGTACGAGTGTCGCGAGGGTCGACGATCCCGTCGTCCCACAGCCGAGCACTCGCATAGTACGGATGCCCTTCCGTTTCGTACTTGTCGCGAATCGGTTGCTTGAACTCCTCCTCCTCCTGCGCGGACCACTGGCCTCCCTGGGCCTCGATCCCGTCCCGCTTTATCGTGGCCAGCACGCTGGCGGCCTGTTCCCCACCCATCACCGAGATTCGAGCGTTGGGCCACATCCACAACAGACGCGGCCCGTAAGCCCGGCCGCACATCCCGTAGTTTCCCGCTCCAAAGCTGCCCCCGATGATCACCGTGAACTTGGGGACTTGGGCGCAGGCAACCGCCGTCACCATCTTCGCCCCATCCTTCGCAATCCCTCCGGTCTCGTACTTACGCCCGACCATGAATCCCGCGATGTTCTGCAGGAAGATCAGCGGGATCCCCCGCTGAGAACACAGCTCGATGAAGTGGGTCGCCTTGAGCGCCGAATCGGAGAAGAGGATTCCGTTGTTGGCCACGATGCCGACCGGATATCCCATCAGGTGGGCGAAACCACAGACCAGCGTGGTTCCATACAGCTGCTTGAACTCGTCGAACTCGCTACCATCCACGATGCGAGCGATCACCTCCCTCACGTCATACGGCTTTCGCGTGTCCACTGGAATGATCCCGTCGAGCTCAGCTGGATCATAAAAGGGGGCGCGCGGCTCACGAAGGTCCAGATCGACCCGCTTGACAGAATTGAGGTGGCCGACGATCCGCCGGGCCTTCGCCAGCGCATGCGTATCGTCCAAGGCATAGTGGTCGGTGACGCCAGACACCCTGGAGTGGACATCCGCTCCGCCCAGGTCCTCGGCCGTCACCACCTCACCCGTAGCTGCCTTGACCAGTGGCGGCCCCCCGAGAAAGATCGTCCCCTGCTCCTTGACGATCACGCTCTCGTCGCTCAACGCAGGCACGTAGGCCCCTCCCGCGGTGCACGAACCCATCACCACCGCGATCTGCGGAATCCCTGCCGCCGACAAGGTCGCCTGGTTGTAAAATATCCGCCCGAAGTGTTCCTTGTCCGGGAAGACGTTGTCCTGGTTCGGCAGGTTGGCGCCGCCCGAATCCACCAGATAGACACAGGGCAGGTGATTCTCCCGAGCCACCTCTTGTGCCCGCACATGCTTCTTGACGGTGATCGGATAGTAGCTGCCAGCCTTGACCGTCGCGTCATTGACGACAACCATGCACTCCCGACCACTGATCCGACCGATGCCAGTGATGATCCCTGCGCACGGCACAGCATCGCCGTACATCCCGTTGGCCGCGAGTTGAGAGAGCTCCAGGAAAGGCGACCCGGGGTCGAGCAACAGTCGCAACCTCTCCCTGGGCAGAAGCTTGCCTCGATCGACATGCTTCTTCCGGGCCCGCTCCGAGCCTCCCTGTTCGATCCTCCCGATGGTCGCCTCGAGATCCTCTCTCAAGGCCCGCATCTGCGCCGCGTTCGCCTGGAACTCGGCTGACTGAACATCTACCAGACTCTTGATCATCGTCATGCTCCAAGCGGTCTAGGTGGTCACCAGGGTTTTGTCAAGCCAGTCCGCCAGACGGTTCCAGGTTGGCCGGCTGCTCGAGCAGGTGACCAGGGTCATGTGCCCCCCGGGCACGACCCAGCGCTCGACCAGGCCAGCTGGCAGATACTGGCTGAGCCGAGCCACGTCTTCGGCTGGGGCCAGCAGCCGATCCTGGACCCCTGCAATCAGCAACACCGGACAGCGGACCTGACTCAGGCGACCCAGTAGGCTGTCCCCCTCCGGCCCCGACACGCGATCTCGACGTGCCGCCTCCAGCACACCGGACACGAATCCCAGACTGACATCGGCCGGTCCAATGCGTAGACGTCGCGCCGGGAAATACCCGAGCCAGCGAGTGAACATCCACCACGACTCCAGCAAGAGCCGCTTCATCAGCCAGCGACCTCGACTCGGCTCCAGATGTGGCAACCAGATATTGGCTGCCAATCCGACGAAGGCTCGAACCGGCAACTCCGGTGCCCTCCCGAGCATGATCAGCCCCCCATGGGCCGTCAGACTGTGTCCGACGACCCCCAGCGGAAGGCCCGGATGCCGCTGCGCAATCGCCCGCACAGCGGCCGGCAGATCACGATCGTAGACATCCTGGTAGCTCCACGTCGGCCGCCCGCGACGGCTCAGCCCATGGCCCCGGACATCCAGCCGGTAGATGTGATAGCCGCGCTGCGCGAGCAAGCTGGCCAGCCCTGCACCTGGGGGTCGATCGAGCGAGCGGCTGTCCGCCATGATCGCGTGGCTCACCAGCAGGACCCCGCGAACACGATCCGCCTGTGCCGGGTGGTACTCGCACCCCAGCTGCACCCCGTCCACGCTCTCGATCCGGATCACCATCAGGGTTTCAGCAAGATCTTTCTGCGGCTCCGCTCTACCGGCGCCGCGGCCGCCTCGAAGGCGGCCGCATACTGCTCCAGCGTGAAGCAGCCGCCAATCGTCTGCTCCGGCGTCAACCGACCCGAGCCAAGCGCATCGATCGCCGGACCAAACAGCCCGCAACGAGAGCCGATGACGGTGAGCTCGTCGATCACCAAGGGCGCCAGGTTCAGCGGCTGGCTTCCAGCACAGGTGCTTT
>CAZANL010000680.1:0-3103 GCA_964486115.1 uncultured Planctomycetota bacterium | reverse complement strand
TCAGGGTCGGCGACCTACCTGCGGGACCAGAGGATGATCACTGAAGTGCGGCTCGAGGTGACGCTCACGGCCAAGGCGTTCGATCGGCCAGAAGACCAGCTCTACGGCCACTGGCGGGTTCACCTGAAGAAGAAACGCGCCGACTGATCTGGCGCCGGCCTGGGGGCCGCTGGCGAGCCGTCTATTCTGAATCAGCTGCGTGCAGCTTGTTTGGCCAGTCGTCGTTCTGGCTGCAGCGCTAGCCGATCTCAGGCGGACAGCATGTCTTCGGGGACATTCAGGAACAGGCTGGGCGCCACGATGCGGCCCTCGATGGCGCTCGCGGCGACCACCAGCGGAGACGCCAGGTAAACCTGACCAGGACCGGAGCGCCCCGGGAAGTTTCGGTTCTGGGCGCTGATCGTGACCTGGGTCTCGGTCTTGCTGACCCCTGGACCGGCGGCAATGCAGGCTCCGCAGCTGGGGTTGATCATCTGCGCGCCGACCTTTTCGAAGATCTCGGTGTAACCCATCTTCTCTGCATATGCCTTGATCTTCTGTGAGCCGAATTGCAGAAACAACTCGACGTCTGGGCTGACCCGCTTGCCCCGCTCCAGCGCTTTCCCCAGGACTGCGGCGTACATGTCCATGTCCGCCATTTTGCCGCCCGTGCAGGAGCCGCCGTAGGCGATGTCGATAGTGATCTCGCCGAGCTCGTCGAGCGGAATGCCGTTCCGCGGGTCGCCCGGCGTGGCCACCATCGGTGTCAACTCGTCCAGTTCGATCTCGAAGGTGGCGGCATATTCTGCATCCGGGTCGCTGTGCAGGAAAAGCGCTTCGAGTTCTGCCGTGGGGATTCCGCGCATCTGGCTGATATATCTTGCGGTGACCGTATCCGGTTCGATGATCCCCGTGGTTGCCCCGGCCTCGACCGCCATGTTGGTCAGCACGGCCCGCTCGTCCATCTCCAGTGCGGTCACACCTTCACCACAGAAGTAGAGAACCTTGCCGATTGCCTGGCCCTGGCGGATGTAATCGGTCGCCATCACCTTCAACAGGATGTCCTTGGCAACGACGTCAGATCGTCGCTGGCCGTGTATATGGAACCGCACGGTCTCCGGCACGGTGACCCGGATGTCCTTGGTGTACCAGGAGTTAGCCATGCCTGTCGAGCCCACTCCGAAGGAGAAGTTCCCCAGGGCGCCGCCGGTGCAGGTATGGCTGTCGGTGCCGATGATGACCTGGCTGGGTAGCCCGATGTCTTCGACCACGGCGTTGTGGCAGATCGCTTCCGACCCTCCCTCCTCGTGCTCGCCATAGAGCCTGATGCCCTGCTTGGAACTGAAGTCGGCCTGGGTGATGGCCAGACCGTTGGCGCGATCGAGCAGGCCGGCCTTCTTGCGCTCCTCGGGCATCACGTCACCGATGAACGTCAGGTGGTCGCGGAAGACGTAGACCGAGTCCGGATCGGTGACCTTGGCGTCGTTGCCGAGGTTTTGTTTGAACAAGCTCTCGGCCATCGGTGTGACGTATTCGTGTGAGAAGCGGACGTCGGCACGAACAAACAGGGCGTCGCCAGGCTTGACGCCCTCGATGCCCAGTCGCCCGGTCTTGGCATCTGCGATGGCGTTCTGAGCGATGATCTTTTCCACCAGTGTCATCGGGCGCTTCGGGGTCCGAATCTCTGGCGGACAGGCAAGGCCCGCCAGTCGGGCCTTGTTGTAGTTGAACAGTCCGCCGTAGCGCACGATGTCGGCCGAGATCGGATCGAGCCCCCGGGTGAATTCGGCCAGTGAAATATCCTCTCCCGCCCGAATCCGGTCGAGGATCGAGAAGTCGGTGCTGGTCAGCAGTCCGATGTTCTGGCAATTCTGCCCGTAGATCTTCTCGATGGTCCGAGCCACGACCAGCTGAATACCGGCCCAGAGCTCTGAGTAGGGTGCAGTTTCCCGAGAACTGCCGCATCCCTTCGACAGCCCGGAGACGATCACGGAGAAGCCCCCGTTCTTGATCGCCTTGTGCTGGACGTGCTTGCCGCGCAACGCGACGTGGCTGTACTCGCCCAGCGTTTCGTCATAGTAGAAACAGACCCATCCGGGAGTGATTTCGTCGGTGCTGATGTTGTCCACGAGTTTCTGCTCGGGGTCAGGCTCCAGATCGACCCCCTCGTAGAGCTGCTGCTGGAGCAGTTCTGGGTCTTCGGTGAGGAACAGGATCCGACCATCGAAACGCATCGACTCGGGTCGTTTTTGTGGTGTGGCTGACTCGCTCATGGGTCCATTATAGCGTGATTTGGCGGCTTCTCGGCCGCTGAAAACAGCGGGCTGCCTCTCCAGGGGCCCCGAGCCCTCCCCAGTTAATCACATCGGGAGCCACAAGTGATTCATCCCGCAGTGGTTGCGCCGACAAGCCTGTTCGCCCCAGAGCCCCTGCGGGGCCTGATAATTGACCCGTCGAGCGGCGCCCCCCTCCCGGTCGTCGGAGCGGCTGAGTTGTCGGGTTTTGGCGAGGTGGCGCGTACGATTGACTGCCCAGGGTGCAGCAGCAGGTGACCGAGGGCAAGCTGCTCCTGTTCAGTGCCCTCGTGGTTGTGGTTCGTGGTGGCAGAGGTGCAGCGGCGACAAGGCGATGGACAACGCGAGGACGCTGAAGAAGAAGTCGGATGACTTCGACCAGCTCTGGCCACGCCGGCCGGAGCTGGTCGACAATTCCGTGCCTGGCTGAAGAAGGCCCGGGACCTAATGGGCCGCATCGCGTAGCACGCGTGCGCTGAAGCGCCTGGCCAGCGAACCTGTCTCAGTCTTGTGTCTTGTTCACCACGATGCGAGGATAGAACCATGGCGTGGCGAACACAGGGCCCTTCACGGACCGGGCAACGTAGGTCTACCACGTCGTGCAGGCCCAGATCGGCTACCAGGCCGAGCTGCTCAAGAGGGTTTGTTGTCATGGGTGGACCCTCCTCAACGAGAGCGACGGCATGGTCGTCTTGAGGAGATCGCCCCCAGATCACATATCGCGCACCGTTCAAGATCGACGGCTGCGTCGCTCACACCGAGAGGGGACGGAATAAGGGCTTGTCCAGAAATAAGTAAATCACTTGCCGCCCATCGCATTTGGACGGATC
>CAZANL010000679.1:0-3106 GCA_964486115.1 uncultured Planctomycetota bacterium | reverse complement strand
CGCGGGGCGTGGCGCTCGGGACCTCGAGCGCCGCGAAGGCTGTTCGAATCAGGTCGCGTGCGCGGGCGGCCGCTGGATTGGTAGGAAAGCGCCGCAACCCTTGTGGCCTGCAACGCTTCCTCTGTCAGGGTGTGCGGCCATTGTCGAATTGACGGGCGTTGTCGTCCTCGTAGAGCTGGACCTACGATCCAGAGCGTCCGAAAACATGATGCGGACTATCGGTGGGGGTATTGGAGGCTAGCTGCGGGCGAAAGCGCAGGCTTCGCGGACAGTGGCGAATTGATTGACGTTTTCGTCCTCGTATGACGAGAAGCTCTTTGCCATGTCATCGGGTAACCCGACGATGCCGATCAACAGTTTCTGTTGCCGAGTGGCGAAGACCAGCGAGTCGATCGCGCTGAGGGTGTTCATCGGCAGAAAGCCAGTCTGCGAGAAGTCGAGAACCACACCGGTGAGGTCCTTATCGCGCTGGGTGAAGTTGATGATCTGACTCACTAACGCCGAGAAATCGCTGTCGAAGCCGGTATATTGCTCAGGCAAGACCTTGATCACCGCCACGCCGTCTCGCCGTTTTTTCTGTAGCTTCATCGCCCGTTTACCCTAGTCGGAACTTCACGAAATCTTAGTGGGAACGTCACGAAGGGAGCAACTATACCGCAAGACGGGGCTAGACACCAGTGCGTTTGGTCTGGTTCGACATAAGTCATAACATGTAATGGGGTTGCGTATTTTTGTGGTGGGCTGTCGGGTGTGGTGAGGGTTTTCCCAGCTGTCCATCGGATCTGTGCGAAAGGAGTTGTCCATCTTGGCGACAGCTCGATTTGGCGGCCCAATAGACTGAATTATCAGGGCCCGCTCTTGACATCTGAACGGCTCCTGGGAAAAGTGGTTCTGCCTGTCTACCACGTGCGGGTGTAGCTCAGTGGTAGAGCGTCAGCTTGCCATGCTGAATGTCGAGGGTTCGAATCCCTTCACCCGCTCCAATACCTTTTAGCCAATGGGCTTGCGCGTTCATACCGCCAGATAGGCCAGCACCGCCTGTACCACTCCGATCAGGAAGCCCAGAAGCGCTCCCAGCAGTTCGATGTGCTTGAGTTCCTTGCTGGCGATGCGCAACACGATCGATTCCAGTCGGTCGATCTCGAAACCTTCGATTCGCGAGGTGACGATCTGGCGAAAGTCCAACTTGTCCTCCAGGTGCGAGGCCATCGACTTGACCAGCGCTGGCAGATGGTCAGCGACCTCTTTGACCAGGGCCTCCTTGACCTTCGAGGCCAACTCCGGTGAGATGAAAGCCTGGATCAGGGGGTTCATCTGGCCCATATGGTTCTGCGAAAAGCCTTCGAAACGCTGTTCTAGCAGTGATAGGAAGTGGGCCTGGTATTCCGGGTCTTCGAGAGCCCCACGGATGTCCTGGTGCCCCAGGAGCTCCTGCTCGACGGTTTCCGCGATCTTGTGGGCCAACTCCTGGCGACGCTTGGGGATCAGGCCCTGAAGCGTCAGGCCAGGAAACACGCGGATCGGTTCGGCTGGGCGGAAGATCATCTTCACCGCCAGATAGTTGGTGAACCAGCCGATCAGGGCCCCGATCAGTGGGAGAGCCAGCAAGGTCCAGATCATTGGGTGTCTAGCCAGTCGCGGTAGAGCGAGTTGGAGTATTCGGGGGTTCCGACGCAGACGAACAGCCCCTGCTGCTCGTACCCGCCGTATTCCTGGGTCCACGGAAGGACTTCGATATACAGCCCGCCGATCGGACCGTTGTGGATGACCAGGTTGTAGGCCGGTTGCCGACCGAGACGCTCCATCAGCTCGATGACAGCCGCGGTGGCCGAGCGCAGGGCCCTGCCCAGGGATCCCAGCTCGGCGGCAGTCAGCTCGTGCAGGTAAGACTTCTGCGTGTCCTGGTTGACGACGATCGCCTGAAGCGGGCGGCGCATGAAGTATGGAGTCAGCAAGCGGGCGCTGCCGTAATCGGCGATCGTCAACTCGGGTGGGTTGGTGCCCAAGAGGTGGGACGCCATCGAGTGCCCCTCCCGCGCCAGGAAGCGCTGGTCCTGAGCCACCCTCAGCGCACGCACATTGGAGTGCATGATCTGCTGATGGCCGTGGGACAGTGACCCGCCGACCTGCTGGCCGTAGTTCTTGATGATGCCGACGTAGCCGTGGTGCGGGGTTTCGCAGGCCGACAGGCTTTCGACGAGGGGGTGTTCGGTCGAGCGGTGCAACAAGTTCCCCTCTAGCGCAGCGAGCCGCTCCAGCACGATTTCCATGTGTCGATCACCGATGTTGTGCAAGTCCAGGTGGTGTTCGTTTGAGGTCCACTGGACGAGGTGGACCCCGCTGATTGCCCTATCCTCTTCAAGGGGCCGGGGATAGACGACAGGAAACAGGTTCTTGTTGATGAAAGTGACACCCGGTCCGGCTGGGGCGACATCAATGATATGGCTGGTCCGGCCCTCACAGATGGGGCAGGGGTGGTTCGGTTTATCGGGCCGCTCGGCCGAGCTCGTGTCATGCGGGCGCTGGGCCCGGGCCATCGAGTAGACGATAGGCATTCCATCGCGGGGATCGACGCGCAAGCCCTGCTCTGGCACGTTTCTGCGGATTTGCGGCTCTGCCCCGACGAGTCTGTAGAGCTCCCCTTCGGCCAGTCCCGTACAGTCTTGCCGTTCAACGAGGGTGTCGAGCTGCTGCTTTTGGAGACGTGTTGGCTGGTCGGGCATGCCTGATCGCCGGAATTGTACTCCAATACTCGCGAACGGCATCAGGGAAAGCGGGTTGACCCTCCTTGGGCTCGGGGTATACTGCCGCCCCGAATATGGCGGGGTAGCTCAGTTGGTAGAGCAGCGGAATCATAATCCGCGGGTCGGGGGTTCGAGCCCCTCCCCCGCTACCAGGAATCCGTGAGGACTCCGGTTACGTTGCGAGTGCGCGCCGAGAGTTTCACAAAGCAGTGCTTGCCAGATGATCGGCACGCGCTATATTTTCAGGATGGCATTATTTTTGCAAAAGCAAGGCCTACCTACTGGCGGGAGCGCTCCTCTAACGATGGACTACAACCTTTATTACGAGGCAGAGAAAGTCGTTGGTGGTCGTTTCAAGCTTG
>CAZANL010000678.1:0-3108 GCA_964486115.1 uncultured Planctomycetota bacterium | reverse complement strand
CCTCCGACCAGCACGTCGGCTACATGACCATCACGGTCACCACCGGCCTGGCCAAAGGCGCAAAGCCAACGAAGCTCGAGCGATAGCGAGAGCTGGAATAGGTCCCGTCCGGGTTGATCATTTTCGCCGTGCCGGTCTTGCCACCGACCTTGATATAGGGCAGCTTGGCCCTTCTCCCGGTACCCTCTGCGACGACCCGACCGAGAATCCGACACATCCGATGAGCGGCCCATCGGGGAACGACTTGTTCGGTGACCAATCGCCGACCAACCGGACGCGGCTTCTGCCCTCGTGGCCTGACCAGGCGCACCAGGCGCGGAGGGGTCTTGACACCTCCTGAAGCCAACATGTTGATTCCGGCGATGAGCTGCATCGGGCTGACCATCAGCTCGTACCCGAACGAGACCGACGTCAGGCTCCAGTAATTCCAAGGCGTCGCCGGCCTGGCCTTGAGCTGTCCACTGGGTAGACCCGGGAAGCGCAACTGCCCAAGGGCCCGGCCAAACCCAGCCGCTGTCAGATAGCTCGCCAGGCGTCCGGACCCGAGAGCCAGCGCCATCTTCGCGATACCGATGTTGGAGCTGTGAACGACCACATCGGCGAATCGGATCCGCCCCATTGCCTTGTGGTCCTCGATGGTCCGGCCCCGATAGCGCCACCGACCCGACGTCGTGCAGTCGAACATCGAGCGCTCACTGTAGAGGCGCTCGGCCAGCGCAAAACTGGCGACCAACGGCTTGATCGTAGACCCCGGCTCGTACATATCGAGCAGCGCCCCGTTGCGCCAACTGGTCCTGGGCGACCGCCGAAAGTGATTGGGATCGAAGGTCGGCCGCTGGGCAAGGGCGAGAATCTCGCCCGTTCCAACCTGCATCACGATCGCCGTCACCCGCTTTGGCCTGAACTGTTCGGAGGCGGAGTCGAGGGCCAGTTCGACGATACGCTGTATCGCCAGATCGATCGTCAGCTGCAGACCGGCGCCGTGAACGGCAGCATTACCGATCGCATTCGGCATATGAATCGACTCATACCTCAGGCGCCCATCCCGCAAATAGAGCTTCGACCCGAGCCTGCCAGCAAGGGTCTGGTCCCAGGCCTTCTCCACTCCTTCAAGACCTTCCTGGTCGGTCCCGCAGAAACCGAGTATGTGCGCGGCCAACTCCTGGTGCGGGTAGCTGCGTTTGGCCTCCATCCGGAAACCGATTCCAGCCAGATCAAGCTTCTTGACCTGAGCGGCCACATCCGCACTGACGTGCCGGGACAGCCAGACGAAGTGACGCCTTTTTCTGGAGAGCCTGCCGAGCAACTTGTCCTGCGCAACACCCAACACACCCGACAGCTTGCTCGCGACCGTGACCGGGTCGTCGATGATGGAGGGGTTGCCCCAGACCGAGGGGACCTGACGGCTGATGGCAAGCAGCACCCCGTTTCGATCGGTGATCGCGCCCCGCCGAGGAACCTGCTTGTTGCGACGCAGATGCTGACGGTCCGCGATGGACCGGTAGTGCTCGTGTCGCACCTGCTGGATATAGTAGCAGCGGATGAACAACAGCCCGAAGACACCCAGCAGACCCAGGGTCAACAGTTCGATGCGTAGACGATGTTTACGGTCCATTGTCTTGTTTCTTCAGCTTCGCCTCATCGTTGGGCCCGTGGACCATTCGTCGTGGCCATCAGCCGCCTCTGGATCGGCGCGCTTTGTTGACCCCGCCCCCCCCTCGGCCTGGATGGCTTTTCACCCGGGGCAGTCAGATCGAGGGCGAACTCACGCGCTTGATGCTCTAGGTTGTATGGCGATGCGAGGCGACTGGCCGTGAAGCGCATATCTTGCCTTCGCTCTTCCAACACCGCCCTCTCCCTCTTGAGCCTACCGATCTTGTATCCGAACCTCACTGCTCGCCTTTCTTCAGCCACCGTCCACAGCCCCAACCCGAGCATCACCCCCAGGAAGAACAGGAAGTCACATAGCTTCATCGTCCGCTCGATCACTCCTTGCCGTGCCTCCCGCCAGTGCGAGAGCGCGGCTCACTCAGGTCTTCAGTCGGCGCAGACCCCTCAACCGCGCGCTGCGGCTGCGTCGGTTCCGCATCATCTCCATATCCCCTGGCCGCAATGGCTTGCGCGTCAGGCGTTCGTAGTCGTCCGTCTCAGCGAGCGCCAAGAGGGCCCGCTTCACGATCCGATCTTCCAGGGAATGAAAGCTGATTATTGCTATTCGCCCACCGGGCGTCAGACGCCCTGCGAGACGGTTGAGACCGAGTTCGAGGGTCTTGAGTTCACCATTGACGGCAATCCGCAGGGCTTGAAACGTGCGTGTCGCCGGGTGGATTTTCTTACGGGGTCCAGGCACTGCACGACGGACGATCTCCGCCAGCCGCAAGGTGCCTTGGATGGAAGAGGTCTCCCGCTCCTGGGCAATCGCGCGTGCGATCCTGCGCGATCGACGCTCCTCTCCATATTGATAGATCAGGTCGGCCAGCTCATGCTCTGGAGTTTCATTGACCAATTCCGCTGCGGTCATGCCTCGCGAGGTATCCATTCTCATGTCGAGAGGACCGTCTTGCCGAAAACTGAAACCGCGCTCGGGTCGATCCAGCTGCAGCGAGGAGACCCCGAGGTCGAGCAAGACACCATCGAAAGCTACTCCGGCGAGGGCCTCGATCTGGCCCACATCGGCATAACTGGCATGGTGCAGCTGAAAAGCGTGGCCGGTCTCCCGCAGCCGTTGCTGCGCAATGGCCAAGATCTCCCGGTCGAGATCCGCCCCATGGAGCGTTCCGCCTGGCGCAAGTCTGGGCAGCATCAGGAGGGAATGCCCTGCCGCCCCCACGGTGCCATCGAGGAAGGTCTCTCCCGGCTTGGGGTCGAGCAGGCTCATGACCTCCTCCACCATCACCGGACGATGCACCCTGCTGGTATCTCCCATGTCAGCGCCCACAACCAGGCTGGCCGCCAGACACACCCACACGACCGCTGTCAATCTTCGTACCCCCTGTCCCTCTGTCCTACCCAACCCTCTAAACCCGTACCGACGACTGGCAATATCCGCGAGCGCCCAAGGCTACTCGCCACTGTCGTCCCCCTCGGGACCGAAGAGCTCTTCGGCCA
>CAZANL010000677.1:1637-3115 GCA_964486115.1 uncultured Planctomycetota bacterium | reverse complement strand
GCCCACGCTGCAGACCGGTGAGCTTCTTGGCCTCCTTCCCGCTGTAGTAGATGTACTCGGTTCCCTTGCCTAGCCGCCAGACCGCGACCACCCCCTTCTCGGGGAAACCCTCGGTCGAATCCACCTCCAGTTCGGTATCACCGATGACGAATCGCGGTGGACCGGGCCTGGTGTCGTTGGGCGACTTCTTGGTCACCAGCACCCGGGTGAAGACATTCTTCGGGAACTCGCCCTGCAGCGTCGCGCCACCAACGTAGAGGTCCTTGTCCTCCATCAGCGGCATGGTGTACCCCCAGGGCACGACCCGCGTAGTCTCAGCATGGGCCATGGCAACTGTCCCGCGGGCCCCACGATACGAAGTCTGCTGCAGCTTGAAGCCATCGGCCCACTCGGCGCGAACCGTGAAGCTGTTCGACGTCTTGCTCTCGTACTCGATCACCTCCGCGCCGATGCGGATCGCGCCTTCATCCGGAAACCCGGTCGTGTCCTTGACCGGGATTTCCTGAGCGTCATCGCTGATATCGCTCGTCAGAGAAGAGCCAATGCGCTCCTCCTTGTCGTTGAAGTAAACGAACTGACCGACCGGCTGACCGTCGACGAACAAGGCCAACCCCCCGTCCATCGTCGAGTTCCAGTCGACCGCGAGGTGATACCAGACCTCCTCCTTCAGCTCTACCGGATACCGGACCTGCGCCTTGGTCGGTTCGATGGTGGAGTCACACATCTCTAACACCAGCTCACCCGCCTCGGTGTCGTAGTAACAGGAGAGGCGATTCTCGTACTCCTTCTCACCGTAGTCGAGGATGTACTGGCGCGTCCCACTCCCCTTGATGACCTTCATGAAGAAGGAAACCGACCCCGTCCCGATCTGCCCGTTCGACTGTAGCGTGTTGTCTTTCTTCTTGGTGCCGAACAGCGGGAACTGTATCGGCTTGCGCAGCTCGACCCCCTCGTGCGTGTTGCTGAAATTCTCGGCCTCGGGCCACAGCTCCATCGTCTTGAGGCTCATGTGCCCCGGATCCTGCACCTCCTCTCCTTCTGCTGGAGGCTTCAGGTAGTCGAACTTCAGATCGACGCGCGGGATGAACTTGGGCCAGGTGATGACGTGGTTGTTGAGCGTTCGGTTCATCTCCAGACGGAACTGCGCCTGACCACCCTGGGGCCAGACCGCGTAGGCTGGTGGCGCCACCGCAACGATCTCGCGGATCGTGTGGCGCGCCAGCTCCTTGCCCTGTCCTCCGTGAATGATGCCGGTCGCCTCGATGCTGAAGACGTTGCCGCTGCGATACGTGGCCGGCGCGGTGCGGATATTCATCCCCATGCCGCGATATGCCGCGTTGGCCATCACGCAATCCACCTGGCGTCGGTTGAGCTTGAGCTCTTCAGGGATCTCCTCGGTCAGCGTGATACGCAGGTCGTGCGCATTGCGGTAGATCCCATTCTCCGCGATCGTCTTGACGATCGCGGCGGTGATCGCA
>CAZANL010000677.1:0-1627 GCA_964486115.1 uncultured Planctomycetota bacterium | reverse complement strand
CATTGGCCTGCTCCGGGCTGATCATCACTCCACGGTAGCCGGTGCCCTTGATACCCAGACCGATCCCCTTGAACATCGCATAGAGCACCTTCGGGTGGGCGGTGTTGATGTTGATCGCATGCGGCTCGTACATCGCGATCGTGGCCACCTGCTTCTCGTAGGTCTGAGACAGCCGCTTGTTGATCCAGATGTGCCCCTTGTTGGTCTGGCTGTAGAACTGGTTGGAGATGACCATCGCATAGTCGACCACGTCACCCTGCGTGAGCCGGACGATCGAACCCGGCGGATAGTAGTGCGGAAAGGTGAGCGTGATCTTCTCTGGCTGGTCCTCGGGGCCATCGTTGGGAAAGGAGCTGAGGATCTTCTGCGTGCGGATCCAGCCCTCCCCCGATGGTCGGTGGGAGTGCACGGTGCACAGCGGCTTGAGCCGCTCGAACTCCTGCGGTGTCAGCGAGGCATAGAGGAAGCTGCTGCGGCCGTCCGCATCCTCGCTGGCCTTCTGCTCGGCGATCGTACGCATTTCGTCGAGCGTGCGGTAGTAGTAGAACTTCCCGGGCTCGACCTCGTACGGCAGCTTGGCCAGCAGGTAGGCCCGCGCGTCGATGATCAGCTGGCCCTCACGAATTCTATGCGCCGTGAGGAACTCCGCCGAATCACTGTAGACGCCACGCTCACAGCCGGTGAACGTCGAGCCGTCGAAGGTCTGATAGGCGATCAGCTCGCCCTTGACCCAGAGCATCCCGTTGGACGGGGGGAAGAAACCCGCGCTCCCGGGATCGACGCCGATCTCGGTCTCACCCGCGTCGACCGTCGCCGTGGCAATCGCCGACGCCAGCAGGTTGCCGATCAGGTAGGGGCTGGACGAGTTGAGATTGACCTTGCCCTGCTCGTCCTCGACATGCGTCGACCAGAGCGCCTTGCTCTTCGGGTCCACGATGCCGGTCTGGTCCACGCGCAACTCCATCGGCCCATCGAAATACGGCGTGTCGAACGGACTGGGCAGGGCCCCGCTCGACTCCATCGACTCGTGGGTTTTGTAGAGGTCGTGGACCGCGTGCTCGAGAGCGCCGCGGGCCGCGAAGCGAGCCTTGACCTGGTAGACGAAGGTCGCGCTGCCCTTGAACTCCATCCTCATCGACATGGCGAACGGTATGGCCACGATCACGAGCATCACGACGACCACGATCACGAGCAGCAACGCCACGCCACGCTCGTTGCCGTCTGTCCTGTTGCGTTGTCTAATCAGCATCTGCGTTTACCCCGATGTCTTGACCGGCGGGACCGGATCTTCCTTTTTTTTCTTCTTCGTGCGCTTCTTTGGCAGCGGCCCCACTTCCGGCTCGGTGATCCGCACCCGCCCCATCCTGCTGACCGAGATCTTGCGCCACTCGCTCTGCCGCTTCGAATACAGCCACAGCACGATCGGCTGCGAATGCCGGATCGGATCGAGCAGCCCTTGCCTGTCGAATCGAATCGTCCCCGGACCGTCGGCGACCACGACGCCAACCGGCAAGCTGATCTGTTCCGGCCGGATGATGTTGCTCAGGCGCACTTCGTCGACCCTGCCGACGAACGAGGACCGCTTGCCGCCCACCGTGAAGGCCTTGTCGCTGCGCACCAGCTCGCT
>CAZANL010000676.1:0-3121 GCA_964486115.1 uncultured Planctomycetota bacterium | reverse complement strand
GCCAGCCGGACGGCCGAGCAGCGCGGGGTCGAGGCGATCCGGCAGACGCTGCCCTGGAGCGCACAACAGGGCCACACCAGCAGCAGCCCGCAACCCGGCATTCCCTGGAGATTCAAGGTAATGCTCGAAACCGACCGCGAGATCCACACCATCCAGGTCAACCTGAGGCAGGATAAGGTCAGCTCTACCACCGTCCTCGAGCGTCGTCTGGGAGACCCCGACCTGGTTGGTCTGCGCAACACACCTGAATACCGAGCGTGGCGCAGCTTTGCTCGCCATCCGTTCGTCGCCCGCCAAGGCGGCCGGCTGATCCTGGGTGACGCTCGCTTCGACCCGCGCCCCAGAAGCAGCTGGTGCAACATCCCGGTGTCGATCTGCGGAACGAACCGATGAGCCCCGCCCCAGACAGCCCGGCCGACAGCCCCGATGGTCTTTCCCTGCCACGAGCCAAGCGATGCCACTGATCCGCGTTGAGAATCTGATCAAGCACTACCGGGTCTCCGACAAAAAACCCGGCCTGCGTCACGCCGTCCGGCACTTCTTCAAACGTCAGTACCGAACGGTCGAGGCAGTGCGCGGGGTCGACTTCGTCATCGAGCCCGGCGAGGTCGTCGGCTTTCTGGGGCCCAACGGGGCCGGCAAGACAACCGCGCTGAAAATGCTCAGCGGGCTGATTCATCCAACGGACGGTCTCTGTCGGGTCAGCGGCTTCACCCCGTTCCAGCGCCGGCCAGAGTTCCTTCGGATGATCACGCTGGTGATGGGACAGAAACAGCAGCTGATCTGGGACCTGCCAGCTCATGACTCGATCCAGATCAACGCCGCGGTCTACGAGATTCCGGACAGCGTCGCCGAGCAGCGAACATGGAAGCTGGCCGAGATGCTGGACATGACAGAGAACCTCTCCAGGCCTGTTCGCAAGCTCTCGCTGGGCGAACGAATGAAAGCGGAGTTGATCGCAGCCCTGCTGCATCACCCCAAAGTGTTGTTCCTCGACGAGCCGACACTGGGACTGGACGTCAATGCCCAGGTCATCGTCCGCCAGTTCGTCCGCGAGTTCTGTCACGATACCGGAGCGACCGCTCTGTTGACCAGCCACTACATGGCCGACATCACCGCGCTCTGCGAACGCGTGCTGATCATCGACAAGGGCGCCTTGAAATACGACGGCAGCCTGTCGGGGATCACCGAGCAGATGGCGCCCTATCGCGAGGTCAAGATCGAGCTGGCCCAGCCACCCGAGACGGGTGCAACCTTCGAGCGCTACGGCGAGGTGGAATCGTCAGAGGGGCGCGAGGTGCGGCTGCTGGTGCAGCGCGACGCCCTGCCCGCCACCGTCCATCAACTGATGACCGACTTCGAGGTGGTCGACCTGGAGGTCACCGATCCCCCGATCGAAGAAGTCATCGGCCGCGTCTTCTCCGAACAGGGATCCCGGTTGTGAGAGCGTGGCTGCGCAAGATGAAGACGTTCATCGTCGTCCAGTACGCCCTGATGCTGGAGTACCGGGCCGAGATCTTCTTCTGGGCCGTCGCCACGATCCTGCCGCTGATCATGATGGGACCTTGGATGATGGCCGGCCGCACGGGCCGCTTCACGCTCGATGAATCCCAGTTCGCACGCTACTTCATCGCCGCCTTCTGTGTCCGCCAGTTCCAGCTGGTCTGGGTCATCTTCGAGTTCGAGTTCTACGTCGTCTCCGGCAAGCTCTCGCCCTTGTTATTGCACCCGATCGACCCGATCTGGCGCTGGCTGGCGGCACACCTCGGGGAAACGCTGACCCGACTGCCGTTCATCCTGGCGATCATCGCCTTCGCCCTCTGGCTTTTTCCCCAGTCGATCACCGCGAGCGACGGCGGCCTGTGGCTGCCGACGTTGGCCGCCGTCGGACTGACCGCGGTGGCGACGATGGCCGCCTTTGTGCTGCGCTTCCTGATGCAGTACGCACTGGCGATGGGCGCATTCTGGGTCGAGCGAGTATCGGCCTTCGAGCGGCTGATCTTTCTGCCCTACATCTTCTTCTCCGGACTGATCGCGCCGCTGGAGGTATTCCCGCCACTGGTCATGCAAATCGTGCTCTGGACTCCGTTCCCTTATATGGTCTGGTATCCCGCCGGCCTGCTCTCGGGAGGGCAAGTTCCGCCAGCATGGCAGGCCTTCGCGGTGATCGGTCTGTGGGGGGTGGTGCTGCACCTGATCGGCCGTGTTCTCTGGCGGATGGGGCTGCGACACTACTCGGCAATGGGGGCCTGATGGGACGCTACACCAAAACACTGCGGCTGCTCTGGGGCACCTCCGTCCAGTCGGAGATGGAGTATCGGACCAATTTCGTCGTGGCCGCGATGACCAGTATCGGAGGGTTGGCCGGCGCGATCTTCTCGCTCAGCCTGTTCTACCAGAATGGGTACCAGATGGGCGGCTGGAGCTGGCCGCAAGTGCTGATGGTGGTCGGGGTCTACACCCTGCTCGATGGGGCTAACGCCACGTTCCTGGCCCCCAACCACCGCCTGATGACCCAGCATGTGCGGGAAGGGACCCTCGACTTCGTCCTGCTCAAACCGATAGACGCGCAGTTCTTCGTCTCGTTTCGCCACCTCTCGCTGTGGGGGCTGCCGAACGTGATGCTCGGTGGCGGACTGGTCGTCTACGCCGGCTCACAGCTGACCCCACCAGTCGAACCCGTGGCCTACGCCGTCGGCCTGCTGCCGATCCTCTGCAGTCTGATCATCCTCTACTCTATGGGATTCGCGATGGTCACTTTGAGCATCTGGTTCATCAAGCTGTGGAACCTGACGATCGCGATGCAGTCCCTGCTGCAGGCAGGGCGTTACCCGATTGCGGCTTATCCGCCGGGCTATCGGGTCGTCTTCACCTTCGTCATCCCAGTCGCCTTCCTGACCACGGTTCCGGCCCAGGCAATGATCGGCACCGCCGCACCACGCTGGCTCGGCGGGGCCGCGGCGCTGGCGCTCGGCCTGGTGATCGCCTCGCGCTTGTTCTGGAGATTCGCCTTACGATTCTACACCAGTGCGTCGAGCTAACGCTCGCCGCAGCGCACGCCAAACCCCTCCTCAACGCAGCCGGGTCTCGAGCGTGATCCGCTGACCGTCCCGCTTGATGA
>CAZANL010000675.1:0-3122 GCA_964486115.1 uncultured Planctomycetota bacterium | reverse complement strand
TTTCCTTGTATCACATGCTCTGCGGCCAGCCCCCGTTTGGCAGCGGCTCGCCGTACGAGATCATGGTCGACCATATCAAGAAACCGTTCCCTCCGCTGGAAGACGTCGAAGTCCACGGCGAGACCCGCGAGCTGCTGGGGCTGATGGTGACCAAGAATCGCGAGCGGCGGCTCAGTCCGGGGCAACTGGTTGCTCGCGTAGCCAGCATCGTCGATGAGGGGCTGGTGTTGCCGAGTAGAATCGAGAGTGGGCGTCCGGCAGGGAAGAAGAAAGTCTCGGGGCGCGCTCTCAAGTCCAGCTCACGGCAGCCCAAGCGCGCTTCTGGGACACGGGGCAGTCGAAAACGTATGTCAACTGCGAAGGGTAGGAGGGCGGGGCCGCCCAAGAAGTCCTTCGCCGGACTTTGGGCCGGAGTGGTGGTCGTGGCGCTGTTGCTCGCCGCCAACCTGGCCTACATGGTCTCGCGGGAGCGTTCGGATGACAGACCTGACGACAACCGCTGGCGCGTGGGCCAGAAAAAGAAGCCAGCCGACGGGACGAGTGGGGTAGCGGCGAAGTCCAAGGCACGAAAGGTGCTGGATGGTCTGATCGCGCAGCGGCAGGCTCTCTCGCCGGCCGGACCGCTCAATCTTCGTCCGATAATCGTGGGTTTGGACCGCCTGGCCAAGCAGCATCCACGAGATCCAGCGGCCCAGGAGGCGGGCAAGCGTGCCGTCGAGCTGCGTCTCGACGCCGAGCAGCTTGCGCAACAGCGCTGGGGTGAGACGATTCAGCAGGCGAAGCGGTTGGGGGCCGAGGAGCGCGAGTATCAGGCCATCGATGCGCTCCGTAAAGTGCCGGGTGAGGCAGACTACCTGCCTGTCGGCAAGCAGGTGGGTTTGCTCAGAGAGGCATTGCGAGACGCAATGCAGGCCCGGTTCGCCAAGGTGATGTCCCAGGCCAAGGTGGCGCTCGATGAGCACGTCACCGAGTCGGCCATTGAGTCGGCGATCACCCAGCTGACCAAGGTGAGTGATTACGCCACGCCGAAGATGGTGCAGGAGGCGGCAGGCGTGCAGCAGGAGCTCAAGAATCGACTGGCCAGTCTGGGTGCAGAGGCTCGGCAGGCGCTGGACCGAAAGTACGAGGACCTCTTTCTGTCCCGTGTCCTGGTGGGGTGGCGTGAGCGGCGGTATGCCGATGCCGAAAAGGTGCTGTTGGCACATCGAGGGGAGGCGGTCTGGGCTGGCGCGAGCGAGCTATTTACTCGCGATTTGGCGCAGACAAAACAGCTGGCGCGAAACCTCGCCGCGATCGAGCCGCTGATCGCCGACCGAGTTGGCGGTGAGGGCACCTTCATGGGGTTCACGGCGATCATCGAGAAGGTGGTTCGAGGTCAGCTCTGGTTGAGTCGCAAGGGGCGAACACGTAAAGCTCCTCAGCGCGAGGTTCGGATTGCGAACCTGCTGACAGACGAGATCGGGCACTGGCTGGAGCAGGGTGTCTATGATCGGCAGAGAGGGGCTGACCGGTGGGGCCTGGCGTTGTTTTACTACGCCGAGGGGATGCTCGCGGATGGCCGACACCACCTCGAACGTGCGATTGGCCAGGGGGCCCCGGACCGCGGTCTGGGGGCGCGCATCCAAGCCGCCCAGCACAACGATGCGGAGCACGCCGCCGATCTGGGCTACCGGAATCTGGGACGTCAGCTTTCGTATGCCGAGCCGGTGGAGGGGGTCGACCTGATCGAGAGCTTCCTCGCCCGGTTCGCGAAAACGGCCTTGGTTGGGCGCAAGCGGGAGGAACTAGCTGTGCGCCGCGTGGAACTCGAGGCCAAAATCAAGAAACCGTCCAAGAAGTCGCCCGAGAAAAATCCGGTCATCGTGAAGCGGAAGAGCCCCGAACGGGTCGAACTCAAGGGCCGGGTTCGCTCCGGCTGGGAAAAGACGGGTCGCTACGATGTGGAGTACTGGTTCAGGAAGGAGTCCGAGCTCGCTGACTGGGAGAACGAGAAACAGGGCAAAGACTGGAGATGGCGTCGGGGCGCGCTTTGGGGGAAGGTGGGGGGCTCGTTCATCTGGCGCCCAGTGATCAGGGGCGATTTTCGGATCCGGCTCGAGTATCGTTCGAAAGAAGGGACCGATGATCTAGCGTTGTTGTTCCGAGCGCCAGACAATCCGAAGCGCGGGTACCGGTTGGTGGTCAAGGCGTCCGGCAGTCAGCCGGAGTGGGCCACCTATGCCAACAAGAGCGTGCTCCAGCGGCTCGATCCGGAGCCCGTTACGCTCGACGCGACCGTTTTCCCGCAGCGGATAGCCAGGAACACGTTTCACGCGATCGAGGTCCGTCGGCAAGGCGGCCGATTCTGGGTCGAGCTCGACGGCAAGCCGTTGCTCTCAGCGCGGGACGTGACCTTCGACAAGGTCCATTTCGCTGTGCGCCACTTCTACAGTGAAGTCCGCGAGGTCCGGGTCAAGCTCTTTAGCTACATTGGTGCGCTCGAGCCCCCTCGGAAGAAAGACTAGCGGAAGGGGAAGCCCTCTTCCCGGCACACCGAACGTGCCAGCTTGCGGATCCTTGCACCGCTCAGGCCCGCCAGTTCCACCGGGTCGGTGAGTCCCGCTTGCTTCATCAGGCCGGCGATGATCCGCTTCGCACCCGTGTAATACGGAGAATCCTTCGGGTCCTTTTTCTGCCAGGCCACCAGGATCATATAGAACAGTGAGTCGGGATTGAGCGACAGACGATTCAGGTTGTCCTGGATCGACAGGTAGGGGAACCGAGTCGTGGCCAGGCTAAAGGTCTCGGCCATCTGCTCGAAGCGCAGTTCGATACGCGCTGGAGATAAACCGCAGCGCAGGGCAACCCAGATGTTGGTCGACAGGTTCTCGGAGAGCGGAACGTATCTCTCGAAGTCGACCAGGTGGCCGAGTTCATGTAGCCAGACATTGTGTAAGTGGCCGTGGAGGAAGGCCTGGAAGGTACGGTCCAGCAACGTGCCGTCCGGCTTCTGATTCGGGTAGTCGATTCCGAAGCGGGCAAGGAAGCGCTTGCGCAGTGCGGCGTCGAATCGGTGACTGTATGATGATGCGCCCTCGGCCTGCTTCTTGATGGGCTCGACCTCGGCACCTTCGGCCTGCTCC
>CAZANL010000674.1:0-3128 GCA_964486115.1 uncultured Planctomycetota bacterium | reverse complement strand
CGCCGAGCACAGCCGCTGCTCTAGCGCCTGCTGCAGCAGATGCCCGATGAACAGATCGCAGCCCGGCGGCAGGTAGGGGTTGAGTGACGATGGACTGACACCGAACGCCGGGGGCGTGCCGACCAACAAACGATGGAGGATCACCCCCAGGCTATAGACATCGGATGCCGGTGTCGGCTGCTGGCCGCTCAGCAGCTCGGGCGCCATGAAGTCCAGCGTGCCGGCGATCGATTGACCATCCACGCTGACCAGCGAGAGCGCCAGCGAGCGCTCCTGCTTGGTCTGGACCTGCAGGCGCGCCAGGCCGAAGTCGAGCAGCCAGATCTTGCCCTCGCCATCCACCCGCACGTTGCCTGGCTTGAGGTCCCCGTGAACCAACCCCTGGTCGTGCAGGCGGGCGACCACCCGAACCAGCTCGAGCATCCGCTCGAGGGCGACCACCTGCTCCCTCGGCGGGGGCACCTCCTGCGGCAGCGGCAGGTTGCTGCCCTCGATCCACGGCATCACCAGGTGCGGTGGATCGTGGTCGAGGTTGGCCGCCAGCAGATTGAGCACCTGCGGGTCGTCCACCTGCTGCATCAGGTTGGCCTCCTGACGCAGGTGCTCGGTGAAAGCGGCGACGCGCGGGAGCTTCAACGCTACGAGCTGGTCGTCACTGATTCTCCGAGCCTTCCAGACCACGGAAAACCCCCCAGCACCCCCCAGTTCGACAAACTGGTATTCTCCCAGCTGCCGGCCAACTCGAGCCGTCTTCATCAGGTCTGCTTACTTTACCTATTCGAGCCGTCCAGATCACATTTTTTTCACGGACAGCCCGACCCACCCGATCCTTCCGGTCCTCCCATCACCCCTGGTATTGTGAGACATGCGAACGATCAGCACCCTCGGCGTGCTGCTGACCCTCGCCGGGTCCGCGGCCGCCGACCCCGTCGACGAATACCGGCGCCGGCCATCATCGTCAGCTCCAGCACAATCCAGGCGCGATCGCGCCAGGAGCCATGTCGCCACCCGAGGATCGGGATCATCGTGATGTAGACCGGGTAGCCGATCAGCAGCCGCGCCCAGTGCATCAGAAACAACAACCACCCCCGCCGGGTGTAGCGTTCAAAGTGATCCGGATCCTCCCGACTGCCCGTGTCGTCGTGATGCTCGAGGTGCAGGACGCGGTAAGCCGCATAGTTCTGCAGCACGGGAAGCGCACAGAGGATGCTGAGCACGCGGTTGATCAGCGGCCTGCGCGAGAGCGTGTCGTGCACGCCCGCGTGGGTGAACAGGCTGATGCCGTGCAAGGAGGCGGCGGCAAGCAGGTAGAGCGGGAGATTGACCAGCAGGATCCAGCTCACCCCGAACCTCCGGGCCACCCCCACCGCGCACCCCGCGGCACCCAGGTAGAGTGCGGCGAACAGCACGAGCCGCCCCAGGTGGCGCTGATCGGTCCGTGTGAGTGAGCGGATTAAATTCCGGGCGCCGCGGGAGCGGTCGACCTGCTCACGAAAGCGGTGTAGTTCGGCCATCAGATCTCGTCCGATCGAATCGGCGGGCCGGGCCAGCCGGCGCCGCCTGGTGAGTGGTGGTAGGTCGTCGACCCCACGCCGGTCGTCCATCCTCTCGACGCAAGCAGTCCGACCGTCTCCCGGCAGTCAGCGTCCAAGGCCCAGCAGACGTGAGAGGCCCCGGCCTCGGCGGCGATCTGCATCCCGCGACGCAGACCGATCAGGTAATGCTCTGGGCGGACTCCAGGCCGGACCGACAGGTGCGCCAGCGGCAAGCGTCGTTGGTCCGGCAACAGCACCAGATCCTTCACATCGGCGAGACTGCTGACCGTCACCATCTCGTCGGCATCCGCTCGTGGAGCACTGGTGAAGTCGTTCCAGTTGGCGGAACCCCTGATCGGCTCAGGGTTACGCATCAGGTAGATCCGCTGCCGCGCGACGGCCCGAAAGCTCGGTCCTTGCCCGCGGCCGGCTAGCAGTCGTGCAATGCCCGCCCGCCCCGTGGTCTGCTGCGGATCGTTCATCGCAACGAAGTACGCTCCTCCGGCAAGCCCACCGGTGGCTCGCCAGAGGCCTCTCAGCAGTCCGACAAGCACCGCATGCCCGCCGTTGGCCGGATCGGTCTTGAGATCGCACAGATACCAGAGCCCAGCCCGACGGACGGCAACCGCCAGTCCCAGCAGCTGCTCCTCCTGGCCCAGCGCCAGAACGAAACGTGGGTCACCCAGCCGGCGAGCGAATCGCGTGTAGTCCTTGCCGTGATCGATCCGAAAGCGGATCGATCACGCCAGCGGATAGCTGCGCGCTCGTTCGAGCCGGCGCAAGGCTGGCTCGAAGCGCTCCCCCTGATCCGTCAAGTGAATCTTCATCGGACCTCCCAGATCTTGATCTCGCGATAGAAGAAGCTGCGGTCGCACGCCGTCCACCGGGCCGACTCGTCCTCCAGCGGAATGACGTGCCGACCGAGCGACCGTGGCAGGTCCCGCTGATTGTTGAGCTGGCGCAAGATGATGCGCCCCCCCGACGGACGGCATGGGGCAGCAGGCCACAAACCCGTTCGATCGCGCGTTGATCCATCCAGTCGAAGACATTCGACAGACAGACCGTGTCATAAGGTGACCTCACCGACCGAGAGAGGAACTGCTCCAGATCCTGCTGGTGAAACTCGACCCGCTCGGGATCCACCGGACGCCCGAGGTAGGGTGGCACATCACCAATCGACCGGCCCAACAGCACCTGCGACAGAAAGTAGTTCCCCTGGACCGGCAGCCGGGTCAACGCACGCTCGAAGGCGCGCCGGAAGTAGATCGGATAGGTCCCCTTGGGCGCGTGCTGCACCGCGGCAGGCCCAAACATCGTCCGCAACAGCTCGTCGTGAAAAAACAAGGTGAAGGCGGTCTGCCAGAACTGCCGATCGAAGCACTGGAGCAGACCCCGGCCATCCAGCGGATCATCGGGGTCGAACAGTCGCTCGAGCTGGTCGGGGGGACAGACCAGCCGGTGCAGAAATTCACGCAAGCTGGCGAACAGTCGCTCGAACTGTCCGGCCTGCAGGATTCCAGGGCCGAGCAGTCTATCCGGCAAGACGCAGCCCAACCGACGCGCCGCCTGGACTCGCCAGGCCGGGTCGGCCGG
>CAZANL010000673.1:0-3138 GCA_964486115.1 uncultured Planctomycetota bacterium | reverse complement strand
GCGCTCTGGCTGCGAGAATACGGACGTCCTGACGCTTGCGGTGGCCCAGCGCCTTGGTCAAGGAACTCACCGCCTCCCGCCCAATCCTTCGCAGCGCGTCCATCGCTTCCTGCTGAACACCCTCGACCGGATCCTCGAGCGATCTGGCCAGTGCCGGGGCGGCTCGCCGCGCGACCGAGCCCATCAACCCGAGCGACTTGGCCGCACCTGACCGAACCGTCGGTTCCGTACGTCGCAGCGCATTGATCAGCGAACTGATCGCGGGCTTGCCGATCCGGCGCAGCCGATAGATTGCCCGCTGCCGCACCTGCTGTTGCTCCGCCCCGAGCCGATCGATCTGCTCCTGGATCTGCTCCCGCGAGTCGGCCTGCGCCGTAAGCGGCGCCAGGCACAGTAGTACCATCAGACCACGGCACATCATGTCGTCGAGTCCTTTTCAGGATTGCCGAACCCCTGTTTTTGGAAGTCGAGTATCAACTCGTTTCCACACTCGTTGTACGACATCCCGTCCGCATACTTGCGCAGAAGAAACAAACCCCGGCCTCGCAGTGTGCGCGTGTCGATTTCAAGTTCTTCCAGCCGAGCGTTGCCAGAAAACCCCTGTCCTTCGTCCATCACCGAAATCCGCATCACCTCACTGTCGCTGCGCACATAGTAGCTGATCTTCTTGCCCGCGTTGTTCTTGTTGCCGTGGGTGATCGCGTTGGCACTGGCCTCGCGCATCATCAGCCGGAAGTGAGCCTCCCGCCGCTCGGGCAAAAACCCATGCTCTCGCGAATACGCCGCAATGATCCGGGCCGCCTCTTCGGCCTTCTCCTCGAGCGATGGGACCTCGAAAAACAGACTGTCATACGCCGGATCGACCGACAACGTCAGAATCGAGATGTCGTCGGCGGCCTGATGGCCCGCCAGATGAATAGAAATCGAATTATAGATCGCGCTAGCCACCGAATCGGCGTCCTTGTGCTCCCTGGTCTGCAGCGGTTTGAGCATGCCCTCCTTGCCGAACATCCGACCGGTCGGATCCTTCGCCTCCACGACACCATCGGTGTAGAAGACCATGAAGTCGCCGCCCTTGAGGTAGATCTTCTCTAGAGGGTACGTCGCGTCTGCCCGCAGACCCAATGGAAATCCACCACTGTCCAGTTGTCGGAGTTCCTCGGTGCCCGACTCGAACAGAATCGGGTAGTGGTGCCCCGCATTGGCGAACGAGAGCGTCATCTCACGCGTGTTCAGAAACCCTAGAAATAGGGTGACGAACATACCGGGGCGCGTGTCGTTGCGTACCGCACGGTTGGTCTCGGCCAGAACCTGGCTCGGATTCTCGTACCGCTGACAGTAGCAGCGGACGATACTGCGGGTCATCGCCATCACCAGCGCCGAAGAGATGCTGTGTCCCGACACGTCGGCAACCACCACGGCCATCCGATAGGCATCCAGCGCAAACAGATCGTAGTAGTCCCCCCCCAACTTCTCGCAGAACTCGGAACGCACGGACAGCTGGCACCCGAGGATCTTGGGCAGTGAAGAGGGCAGCAGAAACTGCTGGACTGCCATCGCCTCGACCAAGGCCTGATCCATCGCCTGCTTGTTGGCCTCGAGTGACTTCTTCTCGTGCTCGACAGCCAACAGACGCCGGCGATCCATCGCGAGAGCGAGCTGTCCCGCCACCGCGGTGACGAGCTCCAGGTCTGGCTTGCCGAACGGCTGTCCCCGGGTCGTCGAGTCGACCAGGATCGCGCCAACGACCTCGTCGTCCTTGAAGAAGGGAGCGCAGATGGCGGTGGTCATCTGCTCGATGACGATGCTCTCTGCCGTCTTGAACCGATCGTCACTCATCAGGTCACGGGACAGAATCGCCTCCCGCGTGCTGACAACCTCGTCCAGCAGGGAATGGCTGATCCTCGTCGGGCACACGTCCTTACCGCGAGAACGAACCAGGTGATGGGTCAGTTCGCCGTCCTCACGGACGCGAAAGATGACCGCCCGCTGCGCGGCCGGAAGTTCTTCGAGCAAGACATCCAGGATGCGCCCCATCAAGTTGTCGAGGCTGATCCCCAGGTGGATCTCACTGACAATTCGGTAGAAGGCGGCGAGGTGGGTCCTGTGGGCGTGCAGGTCGTTGACGACCGAGGACACATCCCTCAACGCCACGCGGGACAGCACATGGTGCTTGCGCTGGCCCATCTCGCTCTTCCGCCCACTCCGGGCCGAGCGGATGGAGAACACGAACCCGACGTCTCCTACCGTGACCATGTCGCCATGGGTGGCCGGCTGGAGCTTGTCGAGCAGTCGCTGATTGAACTCCACCTCAGCCCGTCCACCCGCCTCCACACAAAGCTGTCCCTCCTCGACAACAAAGCGCATGACGCAGGGAGTCGTCCGGTCTGGCATCGGCCCGAGCAACAGCTTCCCCTGGCTGAGGTGCACGACACTGGCCTGGCTGATCTCGAACCGCTCCCCTTTCTGGGGCCCCGAGGTGACCAAAATCTCGCCGAGCATGATAGTTATGATACCAGTTCCGCATTCCGATGATAGACTTCCGCAGATCATGGACAGATATGCTCAGGCGTGTGTATCCCTGGCGGCGCAGGCCCTCGAAACGGACGCCGAGACGCTCGCGGTGCTGCTGACAACGCCACCCGACCACGAGAAGGGGGACTATGCCCTCCCGTGCTTCCCGCTAGCCAAGATCAAGCGCTGCTCGCCGAACCAGATTGCCGCCGAGGCAGCCGAGAAGATCACTCCCAACGAACACGTCCTACGCGTTCAGGCCCTCGGCGGGTACCTCAACTTCTTCATCGACCGCCAGGGCGAGCGGCAGGAAGTGCTCGAGTCGATCCTCCGCGAGGCGAACCACTACGGCTGGTCCCGCGAAGGAGCGGGACGTCACGTGGTGATCGACTACTCCTCGCCCAACATCGCCAAACCGTTTCACATTGGCCACATGCGCAGCACCAATCTGGGCGCCTCGCTATACCGAATACACACCGCACTGGGCTACCAGCCAGTCGGCATCAACCACCTGGGTGACTGGGGCACGCAGTTCGGACATCTGCTCGAAGCCTACCACCGCTGGGGTGATCCCCAGCAACTGGAGGCCGACCCGATTGGTCATCTGTTCGAGCTTTACGTCCG
>CAZANL010000672.1:0-3139 GCA_964486115.1 uncultured Planctomycetota bacterium | reverse complement strand
CGGAGACACGTTTCCGGCTGATTCGTTCGCTCGAGGCACTGGCCAACAAGCGGGACAGTAATCCGCCGAAAAAACACGGAAACATGCCGTTATGAGGACAAACACCACTCAGCCAGAACCGTACAAGGTCTTCTGTCTGGCTGAGGGAACCCCCTTGAGGAAAGGAAACACCATGCGATACCTGCCGCTGGCAGTTGCCATGCTGCTCGGACTGAGCTTGCTTGCTCCGAGCTGGGCCCAGGACAACGAGTCGAAAAAACAAGAATCTAGCCCGGATAGCGCCAAGGCGCTCGATATCTTGCGCAAGGCGCAGGACCGCCTCTATAGCCCGCACGTCGCGGGTGTGAAAGATCTGCGGGTGGAGGTCGAGTCACCCATGCTGGCGATGTTCCTGCAGGGCGGGAAGATGGTCTATTATTTCAAGGATGCCCGGGCTAGGTCTATCAAGGTAGCCCAGGAGAAAGACAAGCCGGCGCTCTCCGGGCCCGATGCGCCCAAGGCGGACGAGGCGGACAAGAAGACCAAGCCGCAGAACTTTCTCAGTACGTTGCGAGTGGAAGGCCTCAAGGGTGCTGACCCGCTGGCTGCGGTGCCGATGATGAAGAACCTGACCAAGCAGATGGAGGCGTTGTTCGGCCTGCTGATGGGTACGAAGAACCCGGTCCAGGAACTAGAGAAACAGCGCAAGCTGTGCGACTTCTCGCTGGAAGAGAAGGATGGCACGCACATCGTGACCGTGACCCCCAAGGCGGATGCGCCAAAGGGTGAGGTGAAATTCACCAAGCAGGTGCTGACCTTTGACGCCAAGGACCACAAGCTGCTCAAGATGAAGATGGAGTCCGCGCAGGGGCAGAACGAGATGGCACCGAGCTTCGTCGAGAAGGACAAGAAGCTGCTGTTCTCTAAGCTGAAGGTCACCAGCCAGATGGGTAGTGCTGATATTCAGGTCGAGTGGCAGCAGATCGAGGAGAAGTACTGGCTGCCGTCGAAGATGGTTCAGTCCGCCGGGGCCGAGCAAGGCATGCAGGGGATGCAGATCACCTTCATGTTCAAGGGCTACAAGGTCAACAAGGGCGTCGAGGACTCCGTGTTCAAGGGCCTCAAGTAGAGCTCTACGACAACAGCTGGTTCAAAAAGGCGGCGCACTGGCGCCGCCTTTTTCGTTTGTGCCAGGTTCGTTCCCGGGACAGCACCGAGCGCTAGCACTCTTCGGAGGCCCGGCGAAGCGTCTCCCGGTTTTCCTCGCTGAGAGCCTCCAGTTGTTGCTCGGTCGCCAGGTTCATTCCGATGTTGTCGCAGGCCTTGTAGCAGCCGATCCGGGCGAAGTAGGGATGGCTCTTCTTCTCGGCGACGGCGTGACGCCTGAACTCGTCGAGCGTCGGGCCGAACCAGATCTGCGGAAAGGACTGTTCGTGCAGGCTGCCCAGTGGATGTTCGTGGCCCTTGCAACAAGGGATCACGTGGCCTGACACTCGCACCCGGGAGTAGGTCCAGCCGACGGTGCAGGGCACCTTGTCGACCAGTGCTTCCTCGTAGTGCACGCCGCCCTGTGGGGCTGTTTGCTGGCTGACCAGTCGGCGGTAGAAGCTGCCGAATCCGGTCAACTCGGTGAACTCCTTGGTCAGGGCCAGATGCGTCTTGTCTACCGGACAGCAGTCGTAGCGCGCGCAGCGGTGGCAGTCCCAGACCGACCAGAAGTAGTAGTAGCGGGTCTCGGTCGGGTCACAGAAGTCCTCCACCGACAAGCTCCCCTCGCACCCCTCGGGGCAGGTCATGGTCTCCAGCAGGGGGTCGGCCCAGACGAAGCCGGGGTGCAGAGGTTTCTCGAACTTGCCGAACTGCCTGACCTCGGCGCCGCGGTCGAGGGCGTCGTACAGCGACGTGTTGCGAGCCGCCGTGCGTGTCGGGTCTACCGCGCGCAGGGAGAGTTCCTTGAACTGTTCGATCACCGCGACCCGGTCGAGCGGACTGAGGGCCAGCAGCTCTGACTTGCCCGCCACGACGTCCACCATCTGAAACTCGACCTGCTCGCAGCCGGTCTCGATTGCCAGGTCGACCATCGGGATGATCTCGCGACAGTTCACGCTGCTGATCACGTGATACATCTTGACCTGCGGGCGGGTTCGTCTCTGTTCTCGCTTGCGCTGCCACAGATAAGTCAGCACGTCGCGGATCCGCTCGAAGCTCTTCTCGGTCTGGTTCGGATGGGTCTGGACGTACATCTCGGGCGTGCCGGCCCATACCGACGCGGTGATGTGGTCCACACCGATCTGCACCAGCCGGTCAGCCCACTCTCGAGTGATGAAGTTGACATTGGTGATGACGGCTACTTCCAGCTCCAGCTTCTTGGCGTGCTCCAGCACCTCGATGATGTCCGGGTGCATGAAGGGCTCGCCACTACCGGCGAGCTGGAGTACCCGGGTTCCGGATGCTGCCGCGTCGTCCAGCAACTTGAGCAGCACGTCGGTGGCCAGGAATTGCTTCTTGAATGCCCCGCCGAACCTGTCGCTGCCCATCATCAACGAATGGCACCAGCAGCCGACGCAGGTGTTGTTGCAGTCGTTGGTCAGGTCGATCTCCAGGATCTCGGGCCCGGTGAAGGCCTTCTCTCGGTGGAGCACCCCGACCAGGGGGAGATTTCGCCCGACGATGGATGGCAGCCCGTGATGTGGGTCGAGTAGCCGGGACACGATCTGCTCACGGTGCCGGAGAAACTCGCGGGACAACGGGAGCTTGCCGATCACCTTCAGCCCGAGTGACTCCGCGGCCAGCTGGAGTTCCCGTGCCAGTTTAGTTCTCCAGGCGTGGTTGATGTGCCCGCTCGACCAGCCATGTGGTCCACGGCCGGTCCACTCGATCGGCTGCTTGGCGCTCGCCGTGAACCGTGCCGCTGAGCCAGGGCTGAGCGGTCTGGCGCGGAAAGACCGGACCGCAGCGCCGATCAGGCGCAGGCGAAGGGCGCCCGCGCGTTGCGTCGCCAGCACCTCTCCCGGACCGCCGACCTCGTAGATCAGGTCCACCGGTAGGGTGGCGGGAATCGCCAGGATTTCAGCCACCAGAGCGTCCGGGTCGCTGCCTGGGACCAGCACTGCAAAGGTCTCCTGGGCCGGGGTCGGGGTCTGGATACATAGGGCGATGC
>CAZANL010000671.1:0-3141 GCA_964486115.1 uncultured Planctomycetota bacterium | reverse complement strand
TCAGACGACCGAGCAGACGCTGAGAATGCTGCAGTCCCCCGACGCGACGCTGACCGACGCGACGATCGGGTCAGTGCTCGGGGTCTCGGACGAGACGGTGGCCGAGCTGGTCCGACGCGCCAGAGGGCTGCCCGAAGGATCCCTCGGGGAGGCGTACGAAGAAACCCAGGTCAGCCCGCGCACGTCCCCGATACAGGGCTCTCAAGAAAAAACGATCCTGTTTTCGGGGCAGGAACCACCGAGCAGCACGATCCCGCACCGACTCGGTCGCGCCGCTGCCCTCGGCGTGGAGCACCGACCAGCGGGTGCGTGTCGGGTAGCCTCCCGGACTTTCGTCGAGGTTCATCCGCGCAGCCTAGTCACGCCCAGCCTCCCGCGCAACCCCGGTCCGGCAGCCGCCCTCGAAGCGACGATCACAAACCGCCGCACGCACCCCCCGAAAGCGCCGCTCAGTCCGGGTCTCCCAGCCGCTTGAGCCCCAGAGCGTCCCGCACTCGCTTCAGGTCGTCCCAGGCCTTGCGGTAAAACGGGGACTGGCGTCCCTCGCGTAGCAAGAATGCCGGGTGGTAGGTCACCACCACCCCCACGCCCTGGTAGTCGTGGATCCGACCACGCATCCGCCCCAGCGAGACCTCGTCCCCGTGCCCCAGCACCCAGCGAGCCGCGTGGCCCCCGACCGCCAGGATCAACTCCGGCTGAACCAGCTGGATCTGTCGCATCAGGTAGGGCTGGCAGGTCAGCTTCTCGTCTGGAGCAGGGTCCCGGTTGTCGGGTGGGCGGCACTTGAGCGTGTTGGCGATGTAGACCGCCTCCCGAGGCAGATGGATCGCCTTGAGCTGACGATCGAGCAACTCTCCCGCGCGCCCCACGAAAGGCTCTCCCTGCTGGTCTTCGTGGTAGCCGGGCGCCTCGCCGATCACCATCAAACGCGCATCCGGGTCCCCCACTCCGAACGCACCGCGGGTTCGAGTCCGGCCCAGCGCGCAGGCCAGACAGGCGTCAGCGTAGGTTTTCAGCCGCGCCAGAGCGCTCGCCCGTTCGGCTGCATTCTCAGCCACGGGCAGCCCCAGACCCGCCACCTCGGCCGGCGAGTAGTCGGTGTCTTCTGGTGGCGCTGCGTCCCCCGCTGGCTCCGCTGCTGAGACTGCCTCGGGCTTCGCGACCGGAGCTGGGACTGCGGCTTGGGCCGGGGTCGAGGCCGGGATGTAGAACGGGATACCGAACTGGCGGTCGAATTCCAGGCGCCGGAGCATCCCACTACGAAACCGTCCCCACGCTTGCTCGCTCATCCGACCCAAACTAACATATCCCCATGGCGAAAGCCTCCACCTCCACGCCGATGTTCGAACAGTACCAGACGGCCAAGAAAGACCATCGGGACGCCATCATGTTTTTCCGCATGGGCGACTTCTACGAGATGTTCTTCGAGGACGCCCAGATCGCCAGCCGCGTTCTCGGCATCGCGCTGACCTGCCGCAACAAGGGCTCCGTCGATCCGATCCCGATGGCCGGCATCCCGGTCAAGGCGGCCGACGGCTACCTGGCCAAGCTCATCCGCGCGGGCTACCGCGTCGCGATCTGCGAGCAGGTCGAGGACCCACGCCAGGCCAAGGGACTGGTCGCACGAGAAGTGGTGCGCATCGTCACCCCCGGCACCCTGACCGAGGAAAACGTGCTGGACGAGCGGTCCAACAACTTTCTCGCTGCGGTCAAGCCCGGCCGGGAATTGATCGGGCTGGCCTGGGTCGACCTCTCCACCGGCGTGTTCGAGGTGACGGAGGTCCACCGGGAAATACTCTGCGACGAGGTGGCCCGGCTGACACCGGCCGAGATCCTGCTGCCCGAGGAGGAGCGGGGACTGGACGACGGCATCGAGCTGGCGCTGCGCGAGACGGTCCCGGCGATGGCCACCTTTCAGCCACGCTGGGCTTTCGGCCGGGAGACCGCCTACGAGGCGCTGACCCGACACTTCGGCACCTCCAACCTCTCCGGTTTCGACTGTGAGACCCTCGGCCCGGACGGCATCGGCGCCGCCGGCGCGATCCTCAAATACCTGGGGGACACCCAGCGCATCACGCTACGCCACATCCGGACACTGCGACGGATCCACCCCGGACAGCACATGCACCTGGACCGGGCGACTCAGCACTGCCTGGAGCTGGACCGCACACTTCGAGGACAGCGCGGCAGCGGCACCCTGCTCGGAGTGCTCGACCAGACCCGCAGCGCGATGGGCTCGAGGCTGCTGGCTCGCTGGATCCGCGCCCCGCTGGTTCACGCAGAGCGGATCGTTCAGCGCCAGGACGCGGTCGCGTCATTGTTCGAGGTCGACGACTTGCGCGCTCGGCTGCGGGAAGCACTGCGGGACGTCGCCGACCTCGAGCGCATCGCCAGCCGACTGGGCTGCGAGCGGGCTGGCCCGCGCGACCTGGCGACGCTGGGCCGTTCGCTGACGGCAATCCCGCCGATGATCGAGCTGGTGGAGCAGGTCGCGTCCCCGGCGCTCGTCAGACAGATCGGCGAGCTCGACCCGGTGACCGAGGTGGCCAGCCTGATCGGCCAGGCGCTGGTCGAGGATCCGCCGCTGGCCCTCCGGGAGGGCGGCCTGATCGCGACGGGCTACCACACGGAGCTGGACGAGCTGCACAGTATCAAGCAAGACGCGCGGACCTGGATCGCCGAATACCAGGCCCGGCTGGCCACCGAGACCGGCATCGACTCGTTGAAGGTGGGCTACAACCGCGTCTTTGGCTACTACGTCGAGGTGACTCACGCCCACACGGCCAAAGTGCCGGACAGCTTCATCCGGCGCCAGACGCTGAAGAACGCGGAGCGCTACATCACGCCCGAGCTGAAGGAGTTCGAGGAGAAGGCCCTCTCGGCCGACGAGCGGATCAAGGATCTGGAATACGATCTGTTCCTGGAGGTGCGCGCGCAGGCCGCCACAGCGCTGGCCCGAATCCAGGACACCGCCCGCGCCCTGGCCATCCTGGACGTCCTCGTAGCGCTGTCCGAGGTGGCGCGAGAGCAGCGCTACGTCCGCCCGACGATCGACGACAGCCTCGAACTCCAGGTGGTGGCCGGTCGCCACCCGGTCCTGGAGCAAACGGAGCGCAACTTCGTCCCCAACGACACGCAAAT
>CAZANL010000670.1:0-3142 GCA_964486115.1 uncultured Planctomycetota bacterium | reverse complement strand
AATTCGCGCTTGGTCTCGATGGCCGACCGCAGCTGGTCTTCCTTGATGAAACCGGAGGCCGGAGCTAGCTGGCCGTACAGAACTTCCTCTTTTGAGATCATTTGTCTATGTGTGAGATGAGTGCTCCGCCAGCGGGATTATAACAATAATATGTAACAGGCGGGAACCTGAAAGGTCCCTCTCTTTCTGGATCAAGATGTGATTTCCTGGCCCGTTCTTGCAGGTTCTGGGCTTCAGGCTTGCCTTCAGGGCCTAAATTCTGCTAAACTGAGGACTGGAGGACGACCACGGATGGTCAATGCATTCAGCATAGCGGCGTCCGGTCTACGGACCGCAGAGACCGCAACACGGACGAGAGCCAACAACCTAGCCAACATCCTCACCCCGGGATTCCGGGCACAACGTGTGGATCAGGCGACCGTGGGTGCCGGTTCCGGCAGCCAGGTACTCTCTACGCCCGCTCCCAATATCCCAGGCAGCCCACTTCTGACCGGTCTATCGACCGATCTGAGTGTTGCGGGGGAGGGTTATTTCGTTCTCGATACTCCCCGGGGCACTCGCTACACACGCGCCGGTAACTTCACGGTCGATGCGGACCGTCAGCTCGTGACACCGGACGGCGCCCGGCTTTCGCCGGGCATAACGGTTCCTGCAACTGCAACTGGGATCTCGGTTGCTGGAGACGGGACGGTCAGCGCCCACTTCAGCAACGGCAACTCGGAAGGGCTGGGCCAGCTTCAGACGGCCCGGTTCCCGAATCCGCGTGGCTTGACGGGGGTGGGCAACAACCAGCTGGTTGCCGGCCCGTCCGCCGGAGAGCCGTTGTCGGGAGCTCCCGGCGCCAATGGGCGGGGGGCCATCCTGCAAGGCGCAGTCGAGCAGTCGAACGTCAACTTGAGCGCAGAGTTGACCCGTCTGTCGCTGAACAAGTTCGTCTTCAGCGCCAACCTGGTCACCTTCCGTACGGCTGATGAGCTCTTGCAGGAGGCGATCGGTCTCGGCAGCTAGTTATTCCCGGCTGCTGCTCGGCACCGCCAACCTGGACAAGGTGCGCGAGATCGAGAGCGTGCTGGCCGGTCTGCCGTTGACGATCCTCTCCGCCCGCGATGTGTCGATTCCCGATGTGAGTGAAACAGAACCGACACTGGAGGGTAACGCGGCGCTCAAGGCGACGACCATTGCTGCGGATTCCGGCCTTGTCACGCTTTCTGACGATACCGGTCTCGAGGTGATGGCGCTGGACGGCGCCCCGGGAGTTTTCTCTGCGCGGTATGCGGGCGCGGATGCGACCTATGCGGACAACAACGAGAAACTGCTCGAGGCGCTGATCGACCGTGAAGACCGGAGTGCTCGGTTTCGCACCGTTGTCGCCTGTGCGGCGCCTAGCGGCCTGTTGTTCAGCGTCGAGGGTGTCTGTGAGGGGTGCATCACCGAAGAGTTGCGCGGCGCGGGCGGCTTTGGCTACGATCCTGTTTTTTACGTGCCCGAGGTGGGTAAGACGTACGCCGAGATGACCCTCCAGGAGAAGAACGGCGTCAGCCATCGGGGGCGTGCGCTGGCCGCATTCTGTCGGCAGTACGGCAAGTTGCTCGCCGAGACGTCCCGCTAGAAGTGGGGCTGGGTGTCTCGGCGGTCAGTCAGAACTCTCGTCCGGGTCCCGCAGGACGTCGAGCAGGGGCCCGAGGTCGACCTGGGCTGTGTCTAGAAAGGCCTCGAGCATCCCCACCACGTGCGATGTCAAGTCAGCCAGTCGGTCCGTTCGGTCCGCCTGGAGTATCTTCAGCCGGGATAGTTCCTGGGAGAGCCCCTTGGCCTCCTGTCGTAGCTTCTTGCTCCCCTCGCGAAGCTGGGCCGCCACACGGTGCAGGCGGTCTCGCTCCCTCTCCCGGAAGACCTTGGTCACCATCATCCAGACGTTGGTCTCTGCCTTGTAGAGCGTGACGCGTGTTGCGGGTGCGACCGCCCGTCGAACCACGCCCCAGCGTAGCAACTCGTTGAGCGTCATGCTGGCGGAACCGGAAGAGATCTGCAACTCGTCGCAGATCTCGGACGCTGAGAGGGGGCGCTCCGAGAGATAAAGCAGGGTCCAGACACGTCCCATCACCTGCCTGAAACCCCAGAACTCGATGATCGCCCCGACTGCGGCACAGATCACGTCTTGCGCGGTGGGTTCGGGGGGTACTGTCACCGACCTGTCATCTCCACTAGTTTCAATCGAGGAACTCATCACAGTATAGCAGATCTCATGTGGCGGATAGGGCGAGAGAAAAGAGCACGCCGAACATCAACATCAACCGAGCGGTTTGTGCCAGAGCGTGATTCAGGCTGGGGCCGTCGGGACGAGCCAACATGGCCTTTAGCGGCGCTTTCGCGAGAGGCAAGGCGAGCAACACCAGCGCGCCAGGGCGGCCGATCATTAATGGGGGCGCGCTGAAGGAGGTCAGCAGCAGTAACCCGTAGAAGATGCGCATCGTCGGTCGCCCGAGGCGTACGGCCAGGGTTCGCTTGCCCGCTAGCCGATCGGTTTCGAGGTCCCTGTGGTTGTTGACAACCAGGATAGCAGTAGCCAGCAGCCCTACCGGCACCCCAGCCAGCAGGCCGAGAGTGTCCCAGTGGCCGACCTGGAGAAAGTAGGTTCCGCCAACGGCTATCGGGCCGAAGAAGGCGAAGACCAGCAGATCGCCCAGGCCCAGATAACCTAGCGGTATCGGGCCACCGGTATATGCCACGGCGCAGATCATCCCCGCAAGGCCGATGGCGATGATCGGCCAGCCGCCGATCGAGGCCAGATAGACACCCACCGGAATGACCATCAGCAGTGTCAGTCGGTAGGCCCGCTGGACCGCTGCCGGTGGGAGCAACCCCTGCTGGGTCACCCGCGGTGGCCCGCAACGCTCCTCGGTGTCGGCCCCGTTCTTCCAGTCGTGGTCATTGGCCAGGTTTGCCGCGATCTGCAGCAGCAGCGCACCGACCAGAGCGGCCAGCGCTCGGAGCGGGCGCACCGTCCCGGCTCCGTGCGCGGCGGCCGTGCCGACCAGGACCGGGATGGCGCCCGCGGGCAGTGTGCGGGGCCGGATGGCTTGTAGCCAGACATTCATCGCGGGAGTTCGTTTACAAGCGCTACGGGAGTCGTGCTCGGCTG
>CAZANL010000669.1:0-3149 GCA_964486115.1 uncultured Planctomycetota bacterium | reverse complement strand
TGGAGCCAGATGCGCTACCAGCGTCATCACGACGAACGCTCGCACCATTTCCTCAGGGACCTGTCTGACTCGCTCGAAGCATTCGTGCGCGAAAAGTCCCCGGACGACGTGATTCTGCTCGGGCAAGAGCGCCACATTGCCGAATTCCGTAAGCTGCTTGGCCAGTCGGTGCAGGAAAAGTTGCTGTTTACCGAGCACATCGATACCGATGCCTCCGTTGATGCGGTCATGTCGAGGATCAAGCCGCTGATCACCGCGGAGCGGCAGCGTGAGGAGCAGGACCTGGTGGCCAAGCTGCTGACCCGGATCAAGCAGGATTACCTGGCGGTGGGTGGCAGCGAGGCGGTTGCGGCCTCTCTGCTCGAAGGACGGGTCTCCAAGCTGCTGATCAATCCTGAGAACCGGACAAGGGGCCTGGAGTGCACCATGTGCGGGTACCTGTTTACCGCGGATGCCATCGAGCCCTGCTGCTACTGCAAAGGCGATCTGCGAGACGTCAACCTGATGGAGGCGCTAGTCGAGGCGGCCGAGAAGCACGATGTCAAGGTCGCTTTCGTCCAGCAGCAGAACTCCCGCTTCAACGAGCGGATGGAGGGTGTCGGCGCGTTTTTGCGATACTGAGGAGGCGACGCCGGCGCAGGATTCCCCGCTCTGGCGGTGCTGCCGTTGCGATCAAGCAGGTGCGTTGACCGCCACAAACAGAGTGTCAGTCTTGTCCTCGTCGATCAGGTCGTTGTGCCAGACCACCTGCTCGACCGTGGTTTCGGCAAAGACCTCGCCCAGCGCCTCGGCAAACGCGTGATCGTCGGCGGTCGACCAGACGGCTAGCACACCACCGGGATCGAGATGCCGAGCTGCTTCCCGCAGGCCGGCTGGGCTGTAGAAACGCTCGCTCGCCGAGGCGAGTGGCGCATGCGGCGAGTGATCGACGTCGATCAAGATCATGTCCCAGGTCTGCTTCGGCGGGGCTAGCAGCATGGCGTAGACGTCGGCCTGCACCACGCTCAGGTCCCTCAGCTCCGCAGACAAGGGGATCAGGCCATCCCGTAGCCATCGGATGACATCCGGTAAGAGTTCGATCACTGTCACGTCGGCGACGCGTGGTTGCTGGCGAGCCTGGTGGGCGGTGTAACCCAGCCCGAGCCCGCCGATCAGCACCCGGAGCCCGTCTGCCGAGTGGTGGGCCAGGGCCAGGTCGGCCAGTGCCCGCTCGGAGTCGGTGTGATAGCTGCTCATCAGCAAGATGTTGTCGATCGTCACCTCGGTGATGATCGTGCCGGGGTCGGACAACAGCTCGCGCCGCCTCAGGCAAAGAGTGCCGAGCGGCGTCACCGGGTTGTCGAGGATCTCGAATAGTGGCATCAGCCGCGCGGGTGAAACTGAGCGTGGGCCGTCTTCAGGCGGCGGCGGTCGACGTGGGTATACAGCTGCGTGGTCTGGATCGTCGCGTGGCCGAGCATCTCCTGAACCGACCTGAGGTCGGCTCCCATCTCGAGCAGGTGGGTGGCAAATGAGTGGCGAAGTGTGTGGGGGCTGATCCCGCGGGAAGGGATGCCTGCGGCTTCGCAGTAACGCTTGATCAATCGCCAGTAGGTCTCGCGCCGGATCGGGTTGCCATTGCGCGTCAGGAAGACCGTTTCCGCGTCCCGTCGGTTCATCGAGAGCCGTCCTTTGGACAGGTAGTCCTCGATCGCCCGACGGGCGCGTCCGCCGATCGGGACCAGCCGCTCTTTCGAACCCTTGCCGAACAACCGGACGAACCCGTATTCGAGATGGAGGTCCTGCAGGCGCATGCTCGCTATTTCGGAGACTCGCCCACCGGTAGCGTAGAAGGTTTCGATCACCGCTTGGTCACGCTGTCCGAGTGGGGTTGTCGGGTCTGGTGCCGAGAGCAGGCGTTCGATCTGCGGGACGGACAGTACCTCCGGCAGCCGATGCCAGAGCTTGGGGAGATCGAGGGTGGCGCTAGGATCTCTGGGCCTGAAGCCCTCGGCGGAGAGGAAACGGAAGAACACCCGTGCCGAGATGATGCGCCGGGCGACCGTTGCTGGCGCTAGAGAAGCTTCTCGCTGACTTCTGAGCCAGCCCAGCAGGTCTGCCGGGGAAGGTGTCTGCCAGTTGTCGATACCTCTCCTGACCAGGTATCGGGTCAACTCGGACAGATCCCTGTCGTAGGCCAGCCGGGTATTGTCAGCCAGGCCGCATTCGACTTCCAGGAAGTCCAGAAACGCTTGTCGCTCGCTGTCCACTTTCTCTTATACTCTGTGGAAGTTTCCCCTATTCCTGCGGACTTGTCAGGGCAATTCCATGGCTGCACCCGACTTTCTCAACTGGATCATGAGCGCGTTGGCGAAGATCTTCGGGTCTAGCAACGATCGCTATATCAAGACCTTGCTGCCTCTCGTCGCTCGGGTAAACAGTCTCGAGCCCCAGATGCGTCGGCTGACCGACAAGCAGCTGGGTGCCAAGACGCTGGAATTCAAGGAGCGGCTGGGGAAGGGGGAGACCCTCGACGAACTATTGCCCGAGGCATTCGCTGCAGTGCGGGAAGCCTGTAGGCGAGTGCTGGTGATGCGTCATTTCGACGTGCAGATCATCGGCGGTATCATCTTGCACCGCGGAGCGATCGCCGAGATGGTGACGGGGGAAGGCAAGACGATCGTGGCCACGCTGCCGGCCTACCTCAACGCTCTGACGGGGAAGGGTGTTCACGTGGTCACCGTCAACGACTACCTGGCCCAGCGGGATGCCGACTGGAACAGGCCTACGTTCGAGTTGATGGGGATGACCGTCGGCGCAATCCAAAGCGAGATGGGGTCAGCCGAGCGTCTGGTGCAGTACGGCTGCGACGTGACCTACGGCACGAATAACGAGTTCGGCTTCGACTACCTCAGGGACAACATGAAGATGTCCTTGGAGGAGCAATGCCAGAAGCAGCAGTATTACGCGATCATCGACGAGGTCGACAGCATCCTGATCGACGAGGCACGAACCCCGCTCATCATCTCGGGGCCCGCCGAGGACTCGCCCGCCAAGTATTACGAGGTGGACAAGGTTGCCCGTAAATTACGGGAGGGCGAGGACTTCGAGATCAAGGAGAAGGAGCAGCAGTGCCCCCTGACCGAGGACGGCATCCACCGCGCGGAGAA
>CAZANL010000668.1:0-3152 GCA_964486115.1 uncultured Planctomycetota bacterium | reverse complement strand
GATGCTCAACAATGGCTGGATTGGCCTGGTGCTGGTGTTGCTGCTGCTGTGGCGCTTTCTGGATCTCCGCATCGCGTTGATGGCCGCGCTGGGCATCGCGGTCTCGTTCCTGGCGACGGTCGCGTTGATGAAGATCGGCGGGACCAGCCTGAACATGATCTCGATGTTCGGGCTGATCATCGTGCTCGGGATGCTGGTCGACGACACGGTGGTCGTGGTGGAGAACATCTATCGCTACATGCAGAGAGGGTTGCGCCCGGTGGAGGCCGCGGTGCGGGGGGCCAACGAGGTGTTCTGGCCGGTATTGGCCGCGGTCTCGACGACGATCGCCGCGTTCCTGCCGCTGTTGATGATGTACGGGATGATGGGTAAGTTCCTGCGCTGGATCCCGATCACGGTGACCTTGGCGCTGCTGGCCAGCCTGGTCGAGGCATTCTTCGTCCTGCCCAGCCACATGTCGGATTTCGCCAAGATGCCGCAGCACAAGCGCGAGAAACGCTGGTTCCAGGGGTTGCGCAGTTTCTATACTTTCATTCTCTGCCGTACGATTCGCTACCGCTACGTGGTTGCGCTGACGATTCCGCTGATCACGGCAGGCATGCTGTTCGTGGGAGTCAAGCTGCTCGGATTCCAGCTGTTCCCGCGGACCACGCTGTCGGATGTGAAGCTGATGGTGAAGACGCCGACCGGCACCAGCCTGGCCCAGACCGAGAAAGTGGTGGCCAGTGTCGAGCGGCTGGCGATGGAGCTGCCCGAGAACGAGGTGGAGGGCATTCAGGGCAAGGTCGGTGAGGCGGGTCGGCGCGAAACCCGAGAGATAGCCACCCATGTGGGGCAGGTGCGGGTCAGCCTGTCCGACCCCGACGATCGCACTCGGACCGGCTCCGAGATCATCGGCCAGCTGCGCCGCAGGCTGCGCAGCGTCAAGGGGGCCGAGTCGGTCGAGTTCCAGCGCAGCTGGCATGGGCCATCGCAGGCCAAGGCGATCGAGGTCCGTGTCCGTGGTGAGCGGATCGACAAGCTGCTGGCGCTGTCGGCGCGGATCAAGCAGTTCCTGGACCAGCAGGTGGGGGTCAGTGAGATCCAGGACGACTTCGACGCTGGCAAGGCGGAGGCACGCGTGCGGATCGACGAGACGCTGGCCAAGGCGCGTGGGCTGGACGCCAGCGGGGTTGCGCAGGCGGTCCGGATCGCTTTCGGTGGGTTGGTCGCGACCAAGATCCAGACCGGCCGAGAGGAGGTGGATGTTCGCGTGCGGTTGGCCGGGCGCTATCGCCGCGACACCGACCAGGTCAAGCAGCTGAAGTTCAAGGGGCGTGACGGGCTGGTGCCGTTTTCCGCCTTCGCGCGGCTCGAGCGTGGCCAGGGGTTGAGCCGGATCAATCGCTTCGACGGCAAGCGGGTCGTGACCGTCAGCGCCGACGTGGTGGCGGGCAAGACCACCAGCCTGGAGGTCAACCAGGCGCTGCGCGCCGAGTTCTCCGAGTTGCCGGCAGAGTATGCCGGTTATCAGGTGGTTTTTGGCGGCCAGGAGGCGGAGCGCAGCAAGTCGCTCAAGTCACTGGGGGGTGCGTTCGTCGTCGCATTGCTGATCATCTACTGCATTCTGGGCTGCCTGTTCCACAGCTTCACCCAGCCCGTCGTGGTGATGGCGGTGATCCCGCTGGGTTTTCTCGGGGTGATCTACGGGCTGTTCGTGCATGGCCAGCCGATCGGCTTGATGGCGATCATCGGCACGATCGCTCTGTCCGGCGTGGTGGTCAACGACTCGCTGGTCTTTCTGGATTTCATCAATCGACTGCGGGCGCAGGGCATTGGCTTGCAGGCTGCCGTGGTGATTGCCGGCCGCCGGAGGCTGCGGCCGATCCTGCTGACCACGATCACGACCATCCTCGGTCTGTTGCCGCTGGTGCTGGAGATTGGCGGCAGCTCCTCGTTCCTGACGCCGATGGCGATCGCGATCGTCTGGGGCCTCGGTTTCGCGACGGCTCTCACGCTGCTGATGGTACCCGCGTTCTACATGATCATCGAGGACCTCCTCCGGGTGCTGGGAGCCGACCCGCTGCGCCACTCGAAACAGCGGATCTAGCAGCCCCGCTAGAGCAGCTCTGGTAGTAGGACTCGTCTTGCCCGAACAGCACCTCCAACTCCACCAACGCGGCCTGCAGTGCCTCCCGGGGCTCCAGTTCCTCGGCCTTGAAGAGGTTGCGCAGCTGGACGAATTCCTGCCACTGCCCCTCGGCCTTGAGTCTCTGCTTGATCTGTCCGCGTGTTTCCATATGACGGCGTCCTCTCTGAAATAGCGGGCCTCATATGGAAGGTATATCGCGAACGGGCAGCTCTCAAATCTGCGAGCCACCGGCGGTCTCACACCCCACGATCAGGCGGGTGGCACCGAACGAAACGGGCCTGCGCTACCGTGTGATCTCGCACTTCGGGAGGGCCTTCTGAAGTTCGCTGACAGCAGCGTCCGTGATTTTCTTGCAGTCCATCAGGTTGAGTTCCTTCAGGTTGCCAAGTCCCTTGAGATGCACCAGCCCGGCGTCCGTGATCTTGGTGTCGGTAAGGTTGAGCTCCTCCAGTTTGGTGAGTGCCTTGAGGTGCGCCAGTCCGATATCGGTGATTCTGGTCTCCATCAGGTAGAGCGTTTCCAGCTTCGTGAGTCGCTTGAGATGGGCCAGTCCAGCGTCCGTGATCTCTGTTCCATACAGCTCGAGGTTTTTCAGCTGGGTGAGGCCCTTGAGATCCACCAGGCCAGCGTCGGTGATCTTATCGCATCTCGCAAGCTTGAGCGTCTTCAGCTTGGTCAGGCCCTTGAGGTGCGCCAGCCCGGCGTCGGTGAGCTTCTCGCAACTCTGCAGGTTGAGCTCTTTCAGATTGGTGAGCTTCTTGAGATACACCAACCCAGCGTCGGTGATCTGGGTGTCGGACAGATCGAGCTCTCTCAATCCCTTCAAGTGGGTCAGTCCGGCATCGGTAACCTGAGTCTCCTGCAGATAGAGTTTTCTCAGGTTTGCCAGCTGCGCGTTGGTTGTACTCGGGGAGAGCTTTAGTTTGTCCTGCCCCCAGAGCTTACCTGTCGTGACGTCGAAACGGAGCGTGCGCTTCTCGACGGTCTTCACCACGCAGTGGCCCATCTTGTCCAAACCCTT
>CAZANL010000667.1:0-3153 GCA_964486115.1 uncultured Planctomycetota bacterium | reverse complement strand
CAAGGTGCGGCCATGATGATGGGCCAGCGCACCAGGATCATGCGTGTGCCCGGGGAGCTCCACGACCAGTTTCGTCGCCGCAATGGCCCCGCGCCGAACCTCTTCGGTGTGGAGAGAGACTCCCTGAAGCCCCAGCCGCTCCGGCAAGCCAGCAAGGATATCGGGCTCCAGGCCGGCATCGACGAGAGAGCCGAGGATCATATCTCCTGCGGCACCACAGAAGCAATCGAACGACGCGATGCGTGACATGGCTTGAGTTGGTCTGATCCGGTGCTCAGTCGAAAGTGGGAAGACCTGCGACTGACTTCCCACCTTCGAGAAGGTGAAGTGGAGCCCTATTTATAAACCAGCACACGGTCCCACTGGACGCCCTGACAGCGCCCACACGTCTGCTGAACGCGACCATTGGAGGAATAAACATCCTTGACACCCTTGCCTGAGCATCCAGAGCACGTCACACGGTCCTCTCTCACAACCTCGAGGTTCTTCTGAACCCAGGCAGCAAAGATCAGTCCTCGGCGGGCGCTCAGGTCGGCGCGCATCCACCAGCTCTTTCGGGGGTCGACCTTCTTCTTCTGCCCCTGCTGGTTACCACCACCACCCCGGCCACCGCGGCCGCCCGTCGCACCCTTGGGAATCGTGATGGTCTGGCCACCGATCTTGACGGTGTAACCACCACCGGCACTCGAACTACCGCCACCTCCACCACTCGAGAGCAGGAAGCTGGCACTGCCCAAGTTTAGCTTGCGGGTATTCTTGGTAGCACGCTCGGCAAAAGCCGTCAGGATCTTCTTGTCCTCGGCCTTGATCTTGGTTGCCAGCTTGGCGAGGAGGTCTTTGTGCAGCTGCCCCTGACCATACTGCAGAGCCTCATCCACCGTCGAGTTGGCCTTGCGTGCCTGCTCCCACGCCAGAGAGCGCGCGGTGACATACATATAGCGCAGGACTTGGCGATTCAGGAACGCCTTCTCGTCAGTGTCGATCATCGTGTCCAGAGCGGCCTGATCCTTGGGAAACTCGACGTCGGTGTACTTCTGGTACAAATCGACCACCAGCTGCCGAGCTTGATCGAACTCCTTCCGGGCGTTGGCCGAGATGACGGACCGGTAGGCCATCATCGCTTCCTTGTTCTCGATCAGCTTGCCCAGACGGGCTATGGCCGCATCCGTGCGAATCTTCCAGTCCTCGGGCTTGAGCTCTTGCGCTTTCTGGTAATGCACAAGCGCCTCCTCGTAGAGGCCGAGTGACTCCGCGTAGCGAGCCAGCTCGAAATGTCCTCTCGGGGAATCGGACGCGAGCTTCTGCAGCTCCTTATCGTAGATCGCCTTCGCTGTGTAGACCTCACCCGCTGCGACTTCCACCGGGTCGATCCTCAGCGCATGGGACCGGTCATAGCGATAGCTGATACCGCGACGGATCAAGACGATGGTCTTGGGGTTGCTGCGCTTCTCATCGATGATGCCGATGACACGCTTGCCCGTCTTGAGGGTCAGCCGGGAGGCCTTCTCCATCCGGACCATTCCCTTGAGGCTGCGGTAGCCCAGCTTCTTTTCGATTCGCTCTCGGTCGGTGGGCAACATCTCCTTGAACGGAATGGTCACGTCACCCCCCGTGTCCCACCGGTGAATCACGACTTCCAGTCCGGAATGGCTGACGATCTTACCCTGAAGGAGCCGACCGTCCCGTAACCGGACAACCTCCGCCCGAAGGGTGCCGGTCAGCCCCAACAGTATCAGTACGAGCACAATGCGTTTCATAGGAACCCCCTAGTTCGCTGTATCGGCCTGAATCAGCGTCTCGAATGACTCGGACCGGTCCTTACCTTCTCGCTTCCAACGAATGACGATGGTGACCTTGGCCTCGTAACGGTCATTCGGGTTCACCCGCTGGATGACTATATCGTATGTGATTCCGGGATAATCCGGAGATCTCTTGCCCTTCTCGGTGCCGAGGATCTTGCCCCGCTTGACGTCAGCCTGCATCTCGGACAGCAGCGACTCGGCCAGCGTCGCAGCCCGCGTATTGTCTATGGCGCGCTTGTGAGTCGAGGCAGCCACCATGAACAAGCTCATGATACTCGACACCGCGATGACAAAGATACCCAACGCGATGAGGATCTCCATCAGCGTGAAACCCGCATTGCGACGCAGGGATCGGTTCATCGACCGAACTCCCCCACCGCGGGCAGATCGCGGACGATAACGAACGTCTGGCCGGCATAGACCTTGGTCTGGATGGTGACGGTCTTGCGCAGCGGCTTCTTCTTCTCCTTGTCCGCTGGAGCGAAGGTCGTGATCACCCGACTGCTCCGAGGGACATGAGCGGCGGCCACGGTCCCCCGAACCCCCCGCTTGGCCACCAGCAACATGCCATCCTCCTTGGCGCTGTAACTGATCCACTCACTGTCGATCAGAGCGTAGGCTTGACCGCCATCCGGGTCCGGGAAGGAGGAGGTGTTCGATAGATGAATCCGATTGTCCTTGGCACCCACCTTCTGCTTCAGATAGGCAAACACCCCGCGCCGGCCCTCGCCTCTGAGAGTCATCACGACCCGCACCTTGAACGGCCAGACATCGTCCCCCCAGTCATTCGCGGACTCCGGGCTGTAGTAGGGAGTGAAGCCCGGGTTGCGCCCCCGCGTGGAGTCCCACTGCGCATACGCCTGGCCACCCAGGTCCCAGCTGGTCGTCTGAAAGCCCCAGAAGTAAAAGCGCAGATAGAGCACATCGGTGGACAGCGGATGGCACTGGCTCTGCACCTCTTGCGGCGAATCGATGTTGCCCGAATCGAGCAGGGACCCCCTGAACCCAACAGGAGAACGAATCCCCCGATAGAGAGTGAAGGAGGTCGGGTTGGGGTCCATCACGTACGCCACCTCGGCCAGCCCGCCATGGGCCCGGAGCCTCTTTTTCATGTCGTCGTGGCGGTTGTACATCCCGTCAAAACCCTGGCTCGGTGTGCCGGAGCCGGCAGACCAGGTCGCCACATTGCGCTCATCGGCTCCCAGAGCCCGGACGAACTGCAGCCGCTGGCGCTGATTGGAGTCCATGTCGGACCAGAAGCGAATGTCCCCACGCTGCTCGGCCGCCATCTTCTGCGGAAATACGGCCTCGAGATCTCGTCCGAGAAGGTCCTCGTCGGACGTCGATATAC
>CAZANL010000666.1:0-3155 GCA_964486115.1 uncultured Planctomycetota bacterium | reverse complement strand
CCGTCAACTCCAGCGTGTCGCCGAACTGCGGAATCACCCGCAGCTTGGCCAGGGCACGTTCGGATGTCGGGACTCCGTCGAGGAATGCTTTGCGCCCGCACTGACCTGCTCGAACGGTGTTCCCCGCCCGAGATTCGCAGATCGCGCCTAGCAGGAGCCCGATCGGTTCATTGGCGTCGATCGACTCCTGCAGCAACTCGAGTGCTGTCTGATGATTACCTCGGGAGACGAGTGCGAGAGCCAGCCGCTTTTCCAGGTCCCTGATCAGCGCACCCAACGGTTTCGAATTGCGCTTGGCGAACTCGCGGTGGGATCTTAGCGCGGATAGTGCCTCTCGATGATTTCCCCCCTGCACCCCCCGCCGTAATTTGTCGGGTGGCACGAGGGCCTTGAGTGATGACTGGCGCGGATCCGTGGTGCCACTGCCTTCGAGCCAGCGGGAGTATTGCCCCAGGTTCTTGGCGCCGAGCTTCTCGAGCCGGTCGTAGGTCTGCTGTGCGCCGACCTTGTCTTTCTCCGTGCGCTGCCTCTCGAGCAACTGCTGGAGCGCCGCTATCTGCGTCTGGACCATTTGCTCGACCTGGGTCAGCAGCTTCTCCAGCTGCTGCTGCTCTCCGGGGTGCTGGGTGATGTGGAGGCTCAGCTTCTGGATCGCCAGGCCGTACTGGTCCTTCTCGAGCAGGGGTTGCACCTTTTTCCAAAGGTCCGTTAGCTCTGGCGAGTTCTCGGGGCCGGTGCCCACCGATGGTCTGAGCGAGGCGAGCAACGTCGCCGCATTCGCGGCCACCGACACCGCTGGCTTATTTTCGAGGAATGTCTGGACCAGGCTGCGCGCCCCAGCCGTATCACCTTTTCGGGCCAGCTGCTTGACCTGGTCGTGCAGCCTGCCCCACCGTTCGGACCAGAGCTTCTCGGACGCCAGTTCCCAGTCCTCGAGTTTCCCCTTGACCACCTTTGCCTTGACCGACTCGGAGTGCCGGTCCAGAAAGGAGCGGCAGGCATCGCACTTTTCATCGGGGCTCACCAACCGCTGCGCCAGCACCTCCATGAGCTGGGCATAGGCCGCCTCGTCTGCTGTCCGCCGGCGCTCGAGGGCTTCCGGCTGGGGGTCGGTCCCGTTGATCGAGAACAGCAGAATGGCCAGCAGCAGCAGGCCGCTCACGAGCCCTCCACCGATAGTCTTCAGTTGTTTTGGGGGCAGCGCCGGTGCTGGCTGGGGTATGACTGTGGGAGCCGGCCCGCGTCCGGAGTGCTCTGGCAGCATGCTCTCGATCGACCGCACCAGGTCGCTGCAATCCCGGAAGCGCTCCTCCGGCTTGCGCGCCATCATCTTGAGCGCCAGATCCGCAACAGCATCGGAGATTGTCGGGTCGAACTGCTGGACCGAAGGGGGATCCTCGAAGACCACCTTGAGCAGGATCGCCGCCGGTGTGGGCGCGCGGTGGGGAAGGCGGCCGGTCAGCAGGTAGAACAGCGTCGCGCCCAGTGAATAGATGTCGGACCGCTGATCGACCCCTACTCCCTCGGCTTGCTCGGGAGCCATGAAGTGGGGGGTGCCCAAGATCTGTCCTTGCTCTGAAATCAAACTCGTTATCTCGACGAGCTGGGCCAGGCCGAAGTCCATCACCTTGATCATGCCGTCATTGGTCAGCATCAGGTTGGCCGGCTTGATGTCCCGATGGATGATGCCTTCCCGGTGTGCTGCGGCGAGGCCGACGGCGGCTTGCCGAATGATCTGCAACGATGTCTTGACCCGGAATTTGCCCTTCTGCTGCACCAGCTTCTCCAGGGTCTGCCCCTCGATAAACTCCATCGCCAGGTATTCGGTGGGGCCGTCCGTGTCGACATCGAAGATCGTCACGACCTGTTTCTGGGCCAGCCTGGCGGTTGCCTGAGCCTCGCGGCGGAAGCGCTGGAGCAGGTCGGGTCTATCCGAGAGCTCTCTGGGCAGCACCTTGACCGCACACAACCGATCCAGCTTGGTGTGGCGCGCTCGGTAGACCGCGCCCATTCCGCCCCGGCCAATATGTTCGATGATCTCGTACTTGCCCGAGAGGTGCCGGCCGATGAGCGGGTCTTCGTTAAGAGGTCGGGCCGGATCCTTCCCCCTGAAGGGAGATATTTGTGTGGGAGGCTGGCTGTCCAGGGTCATCGGTCCGAGTCTGGTCGAATCGGGGGGGAGGGTCTTGTCGTGCATACCTGCCCCGGCGTCCGGATGGGGCGTGTCGGTCATCGTTGCGTCCCGGTCCGATTGGCTCGCGATATCCGCCGTGACAGCCGGAGCGCTGTCGGTGAGCAGGTTGCCACAGCCCTTGCACTCGAGCTGCTTGTCGGCGCGTGGGCCGACGAGGGTGTGGGTCTGGCCGCAGGCCCCGCAGTCGAGCACTCGGAGGTTCATCTGTGCCAGCAGGCCCTTGATCTGGCGGGCTGAGAGGATGCCCCGTTCGCCTGTCAACTCCGAGAGAGATGTGGGTCGGCCCTGTGCCGTCCGCCGGGTCTGCTCTGAAATGCAGAGTTCGATCTGCTGGGTTGTCGCGAGCCTCTGATCGAGTACGAGGCGTCCGAAGTACCGGTCGATCTGGTCAGCCATCCGATGTGTAACTATAGGTGTCTCAAGTGGCGGATGCAATCCCGTGTTCTCCAGGGGCCATGATCGAAGCCTTGCGCAGTGAGCGCAGCCGTCTCCGGGCCTTGTTGGTGCTTGCGAGGAGCAGATGCGGGGACTATTCTGCCCCGGCTATGTCGATCGAGCAGGAGATCATCCAGGCCGAGCGGCTGATTCGGTCGCACGTTCGTGAGACCCCCGTCGAGCCGGGTGTCGGAGGGGAGGTCTGCTACAAGCTCGAGAACTTCCAGGTCACCGGCTCGTTCAAGGTTCGCGGGGCGATGCACAAGCTCTGCCAGCTGAGCGAGCAAGAGTGCGCGGCGGGGGTGATTGCGGCCTCTTCGGGCAACCACGGCGCGGCGGTGGCGTATGGTGCTGACCGGCTCGGGCTGACCGCTCGGGTGTTCGTGCCGGAATCGGCCGACCCGGGCAAGGTGGCGGTCATCGAGAGTTATGGTGCGCGGGTGGTGCGTCAGGGTGCCGACTGTGTGGATACCGAGGCCTATGCCCGCGCTCTGGCCGAGGCGGAGGGTGTGGCCTACGTGTCGCC
>CAZANL010000665.1:0-3161 GCA_964486115.1 uncultured Planctomycetota bacterium | reverse complement strand
GCTGAAGTTCGGGCTCCGTCGGCTGCTCTTTCTCGTTGTCGGAGAACTTCTCCCAGAACCAGATGGTCAGGCCGATGAAGATCCAGATCGGCAATGCTCCCTGTGCGAAGATGCAGAGGACGAGCAGGACGTAGAACCACCAGTTGTGTCGCTTGACGAACTGCATGGTCTGTCGCTTGATGCTCTTCCAGTCGAAGGCCGCGAGCTGCTTTGGGATGGTCAGCGCGATCTTCCCCTTGCCCGCCTGCTTGATGTCGGTCGCCAGCTCGCTGGCTTTCTGGTAGCGCCGATTCGGATCCCGCTCCAGGACACGCATGATGATCCGATCGATGTCCTTGCTCAGATTGACGTTGCGTTTCGAGGGGGGCTCGAAGTTCCCTGCGGGGACCTCGCCGGTGAGCATCTCGTAGAGCACCACGCCGAGGCTGTAGAGGTCAGCCCGGTGATCGACGCCCTCCGATCCCGTTTTCTGTTCGGGCGCCATGTATTCGTAGGTGCCCATGATGGTATTGGTCGCGGTCAGCCGGGTGAACTGCTGCTCGCCGAGGATCTTCGAGAGTCCGAAATCGGCGATTCTAAGGTTCTGCTGGCGGTCGATGATGATGTTCTCGGGCTTGATGTCCCGATGGATTACGCCCCGGGTGTGGGCGTACTCCAGTGCCGAGCAGATCTGCGGCACCAGCTGGAGTGCCTCGTCGGGGGTCAGCTTGCGCTCGTCGAACAGCTCGCGCAGTGTGATTCCCTCGACGTACTCCATGACGAGGTAGTAGATGCCCTGATAGTGCCCCGTGTCGATCACCGAGATGATGTTGGGGTGCTGGTCCAGCTCGGCCAGTGCGCGGGTCTCACGATGAAAGCGCTTGAGGAACTGGGCGTCCGTGGCCAGTTCCTTGCGCAGCACCTTCAGTGCGCGCTGCTTGCCCAGCGAGATCTGCGTTGCCAGATAGACCACGCCCATCCCGCCGCGTCCCAGCTCCCGGTCGATGACGAATCCCCCGATCCGCTCGCCTGGTGCGAGTCGTTCGCCGTCCAGTGTCGGCAGGCCACTCTGAGGCCCGACGACCACCGTGTTGCAGCCGTCCTTCATGCTATCCAGGTAGAACACGGTCTCCTTGGCGGAGATCTTGAACTCGGACTGGCAGCTCGGGCAGCGGAGCAACTCGCCGGCGGCGAGGACCGTGCAGTCGAACTGGTATGAACAGTCAGGGCAGTGGACGTGCATCCCGTGGGTCTCGATTGCTGGGGCCAGTTGCTGAGGCATGCCTGTCCTGTAGCAAGCTGGATGCCAGTTGTTATCGGAAATTGTAACTGATTGATCAGGAAGGTTTTGCGCTTTCCGCAAGAAAATCAGCCCGGGCGAACCCTGGAAGTTCCTTTCAAGGGGCGCCATCAGATTGCAAGTTTCTTTATGTAGGGGTGAGTGGCGGATGCCAGTCTGGACCCGCCACGTCGACTCGCCTGCTGCGGTGACGAGCTCAGTGGCGGACCAGCCGTCTGAGGTAGCGCACCAGCGACCAACGCTCCTTTTCTGTGTAGGTCGGCCCGAAGGACGGCATCGAGGTGCCCAGCTTGCCCTTGGTGATCCGCAAGAAAAGCCACGCGTCCGAGTGGCTGTCGACGACACCGCTGGATCGAAGGTCGGCTGGGCGAGGGTACACGCGCCCAGCGGAGGGACCGTCGCCGGCGCCTCGAAGGCCGTGGCACTCGACACAGGCTTCGGCGTACAGCCGCTGGCCAAGTGAGAGAACCGCGGGGCTGTCCGGCAATGGGTTGGTGGCCAGCAGCGCCGCTGGATCGAACTCCAGCTTGGCTTGCGCGGGCGGCGTACCCGCGGGAGGGGGTTCGGGCCTCTCTGCCAGGCGCCACACAGCGATCGCCGCGACGACCAGCAGCATCCCCGTAGCGGTCAGCCAGCGGCTGGCTTGTCTTTGCTTCGGCGCTCCGTTAGAGTCACTTGACATGGGCTGTGAAACGGCGAGTTACATCGTCATCGGCAATGAGATTCTCTCCGGCAAGATACAGGATCTCAACACTCCTGTCTTGGCGGTTACTCTGCGCGACCTCGGTGTCCGACTGGTTCGGGTGATCGTGGTCGAGGATGTCGTCGACGAGATCGCCCGAGTCGTGGTGGATGAAGCGGGTCGAGTCGATCACCTGTTCACCTCGGGTGGCGTCGGTCCGACACATGATGACGTCACGATGCGGGCAGTCGGGCAGGCTTTCGAGTTGCCGCTGGTGCGCCACGCCCAGTTCGAGGCCGAGATCGCACTGCACTATGGCGAGAAGGCCAATGAGCCCATGCTCTCGATGGCGGATGTTCCCCAAGGGGCCGAATTGCTGACGGGCGAGGGTTTGTTCATCCCGGTTGTTCGTGTGCGCAATGTGTACATCCTGCCCGGAGTGCCGGAGTTGTTCCAGCGTAAGGTCGCTGGGATCGCGGAGCGATTTAGAGGGCGTCCGTTTCATCTCGGAAAGTTGTTCGTCGATCTGGATGAGGGTGATATCGCGGCGATGTTAGAGGTGGCGCAAGGTAGCTTCCCGAGCGTCGAGATCGGTTCCTATCCGCGCTACGACGACGCCGATTACCGCGTGATGGTGACTTTCGAGTCGAAGGACCTCGAGGCGGTTCGTCAGGTTCGTGCCGAGTTGCTCTCTCGTTTGCCGGCCGAAGCGGTCCTGCGCCAGGAGTAGACATCGTGCATGAGGCGATCCTGATCCAGGGCGCCGGCGAGAACAACCTGCAACAGGTGACGCTGGCCATCCCGCGCAACAAGCTCGTGGTGCTGACCGGGGTCTCGGGGAGCGGCAAGAGCTCGCTGGCTTTTGACACGCTATTCGCAGAGGGGCAGCGACGCTATGTCGAGAGTCTGAGTAGCAACGCTCGGCAACTGCTGGGCCAGATGCAGCGGCCGAAGGTGGACTCGATCCGCGGGCTGACGCCGACGATCGCGATCGGCCAGCGTCGGGCCGCCGCCAATCCGCGCAGCACGGTCGGCACCGTCACCGAGATCCACGACTATCTGCGTTTGCTCTGGGCCAGGGTCGGCATCCAGCACTGCCATGCCTGCGGGCGTGTCGTAGATGCGCAGAGCGCTGCGGAGATCTCGGCCGAAGTCGCCGCGTTGCCTGAGCGGACCAAGTTCCTCCTGCTGGCGCCGATC
>CAZANL010000664.1:0-3168 GCA_964486115.1 uncultured Planctomycetota bacterium | reverse complement strand
ATAGGCCGTCTCGAGATACTCCACACTGGGGGCGATGGCCACCGACCCCTGCAGATGCGGCCCCTTTCCCGGCATGCAGGCGAACTCCGGTGCGGTGTCCAGCGCCAGGTTGACCTTTCCCGAGCTCCCACGAAACTTGAAGCGCTGGATCTCGGCCACGAAATCGCTATCCAGATACTGCTCCCCCACCATCCGGATGAAGGTGCGGTGCGGGTCCAGACTGCTGACCACGATCTTGGCCCGTCGTTCGCTCCCGTCCTCCAGCACCACGCCCCGGGCCTGCCCACCCTCGATCAGAATCTGGCTGATCGGCGACTCGGTGCAGATCTCCGCTCCGTGCGCGCGAGCAGCCGAGGCGATCGCCTCCGAGACGGCCCCCATCCCACCTCGTGCAAGGCCCCAGGAGCGTAGCGCCCCGTCGATCTCACCCATGTAGTGATGCAGCAGAACATAGGCCGTACCGGGGGAGCGCACCCCGAGAAACGTCCCGATGATCCCACTGACCGACATGGCGGCCTTCAGCGGCTCACACTCGAACCAGGTGTCGAGGTAGTCCACGGCGCTCATAGTGAACAGCCGAACGTGATCGAAGATCTCCGCCTGATCCAGCTTGCGCAGGCGGTTGCCAAGGCCGAGCAAACGCACCGCATCGGCCAACCCGGGTGCGCTGGGATTGGGCGGAGTCATGCCGATGATCGGCTTGGCGAATCGAGCCAGCTGCACCATCTGCTGGCCAAATTCACAGTAGGTCTCGGCATCCCGACGAGAAAAGCGACAGATTTCCCGGTAGGTCTGTTCCGGGTCGGCCCAGCGGGCCAGGTAGTTGCCGTCCGGCAGGGGATTGAGCGTCGATTCCAGCGGGAGGATCTGCAAACCATGCCGAGCCAGCTCCAACTCCCGGATGATCTCCGGCCGCAGCAAGCTGACGACATAAGAACAGACCGAGTACTTGAAGCCCGGGTAGAGTTCCTCCGTGACCGCCGCACCTCCCAACACGTGGCGCCGCTCGAGCAGCAGCACGTCGAGGCCCGCGCGGGCCAGATAAGCCGCGCTGACCAGGCCATTGTGCCCCCCCCCGATCACGATCACATCATGGTTTCGCGAACTCACGCGGGTGGACATTTGCGTTTCCTGGGCGGGTCGAAGAAAGGACGCTCGACCACTCTGGCCGAGATCTTGTAGCGCGTGGCCTCCACCGTGGTCTCTATCCAGAGTCGCTTGCCCGGTCGGGCGAGGCGGGTCGGCACGATGCCCAAGGCGATGTTCTTCTTGAGCAGCGGACTCCAGGTTCCGCTGGTCGCCTTGCCCACCTGCCCGGTCCTCCCATAGAGCGGGACCGGGGTACGCCAGGCCTCCGACGGCAGGTTGGGAGGCAGGTCGTGCCTCTCGAACAGGGCTTCCAGCTCGGTGTAGGAACTCTCGATTCCGACCAGACGCCGGGGCGGGCCACCTGCCGCCTTCTCCCGGCGAAGCGCATCTCGACCGACAAACCACTCGCGGTCCAGTTGAACGGTCCAGCCCAGGCCCACCTCGTAGGGGCTGTACCGCTGCTCCTCATTGTCGGCCCAGCGACTGCTGCGAAAATCGACGTCGATCAACACGAAGCCGGCTTCCAGCCGGGTCATGTCCAGCGCATCCAGTCCGACCGGCACCAGCCGATATGGCTCTCCAGCGTTCATCACTGAATCCCACAGGCCCACGGCGTCATTGCGGTCGACCCACAGTTCGTAGCCCAGGTCGCCGGTGAATCCCGTGCGAGTGATCACCCCCTCGACACCTCCGATGCGGGTCTGGCTGACGCCGAAAAAGCGCAGCTTGTCGATCTCCGGCCCACACACCGAGCGCAGGATCCTCGCGGCGTTGGGACCCTGCAGTGCCAGTGCGGCGACCTGCCGTGCAGTGTCGGTGATCTCGACCGCCATTCCTTCGGCGTTGATCTCGAACCAGCGCAGCGCCGGATTGGCCGAGGTGACCCGGTAGCGTCCCCGGGACAGGTGCGCGATGGTCCCGTCGTCGATCACCTTTCCCTGCTCGTCACACCAGCAGCAATAGGTCGCCCGCCCCACCCGCAGCGTGCCGATGTCACGCGACATGATCCGGCTGAGAAATCGCAAGCTGTCGCTGCCCTCGATGTCGTACTTGAACAGTGGACTGACATCGAGCAGGCCGGCGGCGTGCCGGAACGCATGGTACTCGGGATGATGGCAGCTACCGTAGTGGCAGACAGCCAGATACCCCGCCCATTCTTTCCAGGCCAAGGAACTGCAAAGTGCCGATGTGCGGCGGTGGAACGCGGTTGGTTCTCCCATCCCAGGCGACTCTTACACGCAAAACAGAACAACATCAAGGCCCCGGCCGACTATTGCTTCGCGAGCACAGTCAAACAGCGGATGCAGCGCTGTACCGGCGCCGGGATTTCCACCGCTTTCGAACAGACCGAGGTATCATGCTGGCATGACGACCGTGTTCTTGAAAAGTGGGCGGGTCAAACCGCTGCTGAATCGCCATCCATGGGTCTATGCCGGATCGATCTCTCGGGTCGAGGGCGCTCCCGAGGACGGCGACGAGGTGGACGTGCGTGGGCCCGACGGCCGGTTCCTGGCGCGCGGCTTGTTCAGCGGCCAGTCCCAGCTGCGTGTCCGCGTCTACGCCTTCGAGCAGAACGCGGCGCTGGACGAGGCGCTGATCGCTGACCGTATCGGGGAGGCCCAGCGCTTCAGACAGGCGGTGCTCGGGCTGCCCAGCGCTCAGACCGATGCATACCGCGTGGTACACGGCGACGCCGACCGCCTGCCCGGCCTCGTCATCGATCGCTACGCTGATTGCGTGGGACTGCAAATAAGCTCCGTCGGATTCGAACGCCGCCGAGACGAGGTACTCAGTGCGATCGAGCAGGTGCTGGGCCCCCGAGAGATCCGGGAAACAGCTGACGCAAAGACCCGAGCCAAGGAGGGGCTTCCACCGGTGCAACCCGCGGTTCCCTGCCCGGTGACCGTCAGCGAGAGGGGGCTGCGTTTCGAATTCGGACTGGGAGCTGGACAGAAAACCGGCCTGTACTGCGATCAACGAGAGAACCGAGCGGTCGTCGAGACACTGGCTGCCGGGCGACGGGTGCTGGATGGCTTCTGCTACACCGGTGCCTTCTCCCTCTCAGCCGCTCGGGCCGGT
>CAZANL010000663.1:0-3168 GCA_964486115.1 uncultured Planctomycetota bacterium | reverse complement strand
CGCCGAGCAGTGGCGGCGAAAGATGAATCAGTGGAATGCAGACCACGATCGCTGGTCCAGGCGGTTCTCGACCATGAGCATCGGCGAGCAATGGGAAAAGGGTCGCCCGATCGGCGGGGGATGGCGGCTGCTACCCGACGGATCGATGATCCGGCTGCTCTCGGAGAAAGTGATGCCGCAGCCCGCGGTCCGCAGCGGCAAGCGGTCCGCGCCCCGGGGGGGCGAGCAGGTGATCGAGGAGACGATCACCGAAGAGGTGATCGAACAGCGAATCCTCGTCATGTCGGGTCCGCCAGGGTCCGGGTCGCGCCGGGCTTTTCGCGGGGCGCCCGGCTCTCGAGCCGCGGCTGGTTGACCAGCCAGCTGTATCCCGTGGCCTCGTCCACACGCACATGCGGGTGAGGTCGGACGGAGGAGGACTCGGGAGAGACGTTATCTATCCGGGTACGTGGATACGCCCTATTGTGCGCCCATTCAGCGTCATCCCCCCAGTCAGCATATCGATCTCGATCTGTCCAATGACGGTGTAGGTAACCAGCGTGAAGGGCTCCTCGAACCAGAACTTGAGGCACAGCAGCCTTCCATTCTCCCGGAACCGGAAGCAGATATGCGCCTCGCCGGGGGACACGCTGATGATGACGTCGGCCAACGCCGTGTTGTTGTTGTCGTACAGAACGCTCGCTGGCTGGGCCATCGCGCTGGGGGCGAATACGAAGACGGTGAGGGCGACCAGTCCACAGAGTAGGTGTTTGCTGAGTGACATCCTTTTATCTCCTTAGATCGTGTGCCTGACAGGCGAGTCCCGTGTATTCGTTTGCTCGCGATCTGTCTGTACCCTCCGTATGCGGGCGGTCGCGAGGGATGGTGGGTTTTCTTGGTGGAAAAGAGAGATCAGTCGCTCAGGCACTGTCCGAACAGTTGCGGCGGAACTCTGCGCGTGGGTGGGATAAAGCCACCAGGGGGCTTGGCAGCGAGGCTCTCGTTGAGCCAGGCAGGTCAAGATATCCCGTTTTCCGAGGAGTTTTGAGCGCAGCAGCAGGCCTTGCTGCAGTTTAATGCCCGCTGTGTTCAGACCGAGCATCGCTCCCGCGGCTAACATGGCTAAAACGGAATCGGACGATCTTCGTCGGGGATGATCTCCATCGCTGAGTCGTCCCAGCTGGGCTCTCCCGGAGTGCTGTGGGCCTGCGGTACCCGAGCGACTGTAACAGAGAGGTGGGCTGGCGTGTGCCGCTCCGGTTGATGTGAAGATCAGCGTTATCATCCCGGCCTACAATGCCGCAAGCTGTCTGGAGGAGTGTTTGCGGGCTCTTTCTACCGAAGCCTCGACCCAGGCGTTGGAGGTGATCGTCGTTGACGACGGCTCGACGGACGGCACGGGAAGCCTGGCCGAGGCGGCTGGCGTGCGTGTGATCCGTCAGGACAATACGGGCCCTGCCGGTGCGCGAAACCGCGGCGCGCGAGAGGCCACCGGAGAGCTGCTGATATTCACCGACAGCGACTGCCAGCCGCTCCCGGGGTGCATCGAACGACTCGCGGCGCCGATTGTCGACGGACGCGCAGATGCGGCCAAGGGTGCGTATCTGACCGACCAACGGGGACTCGGTCCGCGGTTCGCCCAGGCCGAGTTCGAGAACCGTTACCGGAAGCTCTCCCGTCAGGACACGATCGACTTCGTCGATAGCTATGCGATGGCGATTCGGCGAGACCTGTTTCTCGAGCTGGACGGCTTCGATGAGAGTTTCCCGGTAGCCAACAACGAAGACACAGAGTTCTCCTACCGACTGTCCACCGCCGGCCACCGCATCGTGTTCGTGCCGGAAGCTCGTCTGCTCCATCGCCATCGCCCCACCCTCTGGAGCTATCTCGTGCTGAAGGCTGGCCGGGGCTACTGGCGCATGGTGGTCTATCGGCGCTTTCCCCGCAAGGCGATCTCGGATAGTTATACGCCCCAGATGCTGAAGCTGCAGATCCTGCTGGCGCCGACGCTGCTCGGTCTGTCGCTCGCCCTGACCTGCTGGCCGCTCGCCGGCTGGGGGTTGATGGGTGCGCTGGCCTTGTTTGGCCTCTCATGTATGCCCCTGGTGAGGACCAACTTTCGGCGCGATTGGCTTGTGGCCTTGCTCTGTCCGCTATTATGCTTTCTCCGTGCCCTGGCGTTCTGCTGGGGCATTTGTTGGTGGTGTTTGACTCCCGAGAAGGAAACCCCATGACCAAAACGACCTTTCCGCTGTTCCTGCTCGTGTTGATCATTGGGCTGGCTGGAGGCTATGCGCTCCGTTCGCAGACCCCGCCGCCTCCTGCTCCAGATCTAGATCTGAGCAAGCTCGCTGATCCCTCGAAGCGGTTTGTCGCTGTTGCCGAGAAGATCCGTCCGGCGGTGGTGCATATCAAGGCCTCGGGTCGGTCGAGCGCGAGCGGCTCGGGTGTGATCGTGTCGGCCGACGGCAGGGTACTGACCAATCATCACGTCGTACGAGGTGCGACAGGGTTGACGGTCGAGATGGGTGACGGCCGGCGATACGGTGCGAAGGTGCTCGGTTCCGATCCGAACACCGACATCGCGGTTCTCCGGATCGCCACCAGCGATCCGCTGCCGGTGGCCGAGCTGGGCAGCTCCGACAAGCTGAGGATCGGGCAGTGGGTGCTGGCCTTCGGCAATCCGTTTGGCATCGGTCAGACCGTCACCGCGGGAATCATCAGTGCAAGAGGGCGAGCGGGTATTGGAATCAACAAGGCGGAGGACTTCATCCAGTCTGACGCCGCGATCAACCCGGGCAATTCGGGAGGCCCGCTGGTCGACCTCCAGGGGAAGGTGATCGGGATCAACTCGGCGATCATCAGCCGGACCGGGGGAAATCAAGGGGTGGGGTTGGCGATCCCCGTCGAGATTGCCTTGCGGATCATGGAGAGCCTGGAGAAGACCGGTAAGATCTACACCGGCTACATTGGCATCATTCCCGAGGATGTGGAGTTCACGGCGGGTCCGCTGACCGGGCGCAAGGCGGTGCGCGTGACCGAGGTGGTTGCTGGTAGCCCCGCGGCCACGGCCGGCCTGAAGGTTGGGGACATCATCCTGAGCTTCGACGGACAGACGGTGGGTGGCAAGCGACACCTGCTGGGGCGAATCCGGCGTGGGAGTCCGGGCAAGACCGTCCCACTGGAGGT
>CAZANL010000662.1:0-3184 GCA_964486115.1 uncultured Planctomycetota bacterium | reverse complement strand
CCGCCTAACTGCCGGAAAATTTCTTCGTGGATATCTTTTTTTTGCCATCACCGTAAGAACCATCGTAGTCAATGTCCGTCGCCGCACCTTCGCGGAGCGAGGCGGACGCGGTATAGAAAATCTGACGGATGTCATTGCCGAAAAAAGTGACCACGAGCAGGAGCCCGATCGCGCACAGGGCCACGATGATGATGTATTCGGTCATGGTCTGGCCCAAGCTCTTGCGATTCCGCATCTCACACACCTCCAAAAGAAAAAGTTGCTTAGTACGTTGTGTTCGTTCTTAGACGCTGCAATGTGCTTGTAATAAACAATACTCGTGCCAAAGTCCAAAACGATTGCATATTTGGCCATAAGTCACATAACAATAAGGACAACCGATGCTTCAGCCGAGTTCTTCGGGTAGGGGTTTCACATCGGTTGGTAACCGTGTAACCGGTCATCTGCTTACCGATCGAATCGCCAGCCGACACGACCGCAGGGACCCCCTCCAATCCAGAGAAACCGGAATCCCTCGTTGCCACGCATAGCGCACTGGATATAATCCCCCACAACATTTGGTACAGGAGATGCTCGATGGGCCAAAACGCGCACTGGACACATTCATTCACCAAGGTAGCGGTTCTACTGCTGCTGCTGCCCGGTTGCCGAAACGAGCAATTGCGGCAAGACAATCTGCCCAAGACCGAGCAGGAGGCGGACCAGGGAACCGAGGATCGGCGTGCCTTCGTGGTCTTCGCCGGCGGCATACGGGTGGGCGCGATCATCCAAGAAGGTGAGCGCTTCGTTTCCCGAGCGGGCGGCCAATATCTGGTCTACGACGACGACGGCCGGTTTCTCGGTTACCTCCTCGGAGATACAGGCGAGGTATTCGACTACCGCGGCCCGGAAAATAGCCAGCGCAAGGTCGACACCGTCGACGTGACCCATGCCGAAGGACTGGCCAGAGGGGCCGAGCAGATTCTCCAATTGTCGCCGGGGAGCGCGAAGGTGACCACGGCCGGCCAGGCGCAACTCCCCGACGCCGTCAAAGGCTCCAACAAGAAATAACACGATTCAACCCACCAACGGAAGACCCCAATGACCCGCCACATCTTCGTCACCGGCGGCGTGGTTTCCAGCCTGGGCAAGGGCCTGACCACTGCCGCTGTCGGTATGCTGCTAGAAAGCCGCGGCCTCAAGATCCGGATCCAGAAACTGGACCCCTACATCAACGTCGATCCGGGAACAATGAGCCCGTTCCAGCACGGCGAGGTCTACGTCACCCACGATGGTGCGGAGACCGACCTGGACCTGGGGCACTACGAGAGATTCACCAACGCCGAGATCGGTCGCCGCTCGAACCACACCACCGGGAGCATTTACAACTCGGTGATCGGCAAAGAGCGCAAGGGTGACTACCTGGGACAGACGGTGCAGGTCGTCCCGCACATCACCAACGAGATCAAGGAGGCGATCGAGGGGCTCTCCGGACCGGATGTCGACGTCGCGATCTCGGAGGTCGGAGGCACCGTCGGTGACATCGAGAGCTTGCCGTTCCTCGAAGCAATCCGCCAGTTCGGGTTCGACAAGGGGCGCGACAACGTACTCTATGTCCACCTGACCCTGCTGCCCTATCTCCGCGCGAGCGGCGAAATCAAGACCAAGCCAACCCAGCACTCGGTCGGGCGACTGCGTGAGATCGGCATCCAGCCGGACATCCTGATCTGCCGCACCGAGGCTCACGTCTCCGAGGAGGCGCGTCATAAAATAGCACTATTCTGCAACGTCCCGCTGGACTGCGTGATCGAGGAGCGAGACGTCGACCACTCGATCTACGAACTGCCGGTCGTGCTCCGCGATCAGGGGCTCGATGACCTGGTCGTGTCGAAGCTCGGCCTGCCCGAGGGCAAGAGCCACATCGTTGCCTGGGAGCGCATGCTCGAGCGTGTGATCAACCCCTCCCGTGAGGTGCGGATCGCGGTCGTCGGCAAGTACATCGAACTGCATGACGCCTACAAGTCGATCTACGAGAGCCTGACCCACGGTGGTATCGAGAACGACTGCGCGATCAAGCTGGTGAAGGTCAAAGCGCGTGATGTAGAGAAGGAAGGCGCCGACGCGCTACTCGCAGGCGTCGATGGCATTCTCGTCCCGGGCGGATTCGGCGAGCGGGGACTGGCCGGCAAGCGGCAGGCCGTCCGCTACGCGCGCGACAAGCGAATCCCGTTCCTCGGCATCTGCCTCGGCATGCAGGTGGCGGTGATCGAGTTCGCCCGCAACGTGCTGGGGTTGAGCGAAGCCAACTCGACCGAGTTCGACGAGCTCACGCCCGATCCCGTGATCAGCCTGATGGAAGAACAGAAGGCGGTCCAGGGCCTGGGCGGCACGATGCGTCTGGGCGCCTACCCGTGTGATTTGATGGAAGGCAGCCTGGCCCACGAAGCATATGCTGCCGAGGCCGTCGAGGAACGTCATCGCCACCGGTTCGAGTTCAACAGCGACTACCGCGAGCGTTTCGAAGCCGCGGGGGTCCGCATCGCCGGGGTTCACTCACAGATCGGCCTGGTGGAGATCATCGAGCTCGCGGACCATCCCTGGTTCGTGGGGGTTCAATTCCACCCCGAGTTTCAGTCCAAGCCGACCCGGGCCCACCCGCTGTTCCGCAACTTCATTCAGGCAGCGCTGGCCTATCAGGCCCCACCGACCAAGCTGCAAGAAGCCCAAGCCACCGGCTAGGTACCCAGTTCTCCAACCTGGCAGCCGGGTAGCGAAACCACTCGCGCGGCCGCTCCGCAGGCTGCTAGACTATCGCCGTGGAAAAACAGCGGCTGTTATTGCCTCCCGGAGAGACACTCGACCTGACGAGTAACGCGCTGCAGATCGCACTGCGCCTGGGCACTCGCGGCTACGATGTTGAACTGATCGATCTGCGCGTCAGTCCAGGCGGGGAACCCTTCGATGCCCGGGAGGTTCTGCCCGAGCGCTGGGCCGTCAACGGCTCCCACGCCTCGCCGGCAAGCTGGCCCGAGACGATGCAGACGCCCTCCGGCTGGGTGGTCGCCGGAATCGACAACCGAGGAGCCTGCAGGCGGGCCTGTGAAAAACACCCCGGTCACCAGTTGGTGGACGCCACCAGCTGGATGCCCGGCGACGCGCAGTGGCCCATGCCCCTCGGCCAAACCGGACGGGTCAGACTGACCGA
>CAZANL010000661.1:0-3185 GCA_964486115.1 uncultured Planctomycetota bacterium | reverse complement strand
GGCCGGCGGGACAGCCGAGCCATCTATCCGTGCCCTGCTGGCGCTGGCGGTTCGACGCCCGGCCGCCCAGCGCGGTCCGCTACTGGCTGAGGTGGACCGACTGCTGCGCCAGTCGAGCGATCTTCCAGATCCAGTTCACTGGCGCCTGGCGGGCCAGTCTCGTTTGCTCGCCGGGTTGGTGGCAGAAGCGCTTGATCGTTTCGAGAAGGCACGCGTTCTGGGGTGCCAGGAAAGGGAGCTGTGGCTGGGCATGCACCGGGCCCATCTGTTGCGGGGCGAGGATGACCAGGCCGATCAGGCGCTGCGGAGCGGTCTGGGATTTGGGTTTGACCCGGTCCTCTGGCGGATCGCACGCCAGCGAGGGGCGCTGATCGGGCACCGCGCGCTACTGGAAAAGCTCGCCGATGAGCAGATCGAAGTGGCCGAGGTGCAGGCGGCCGACCTCTCGGGCGATCTCGCCGCGCTGCGCTCGTTCATGGAGCGAATCGCACGTCGCCGACCGGCCTGGATCGAACGCTCCGCGAGCCTTGCCGAAGCCTGGGCCGCGCTGCAGAAATAGCTTCTTCTGAGCCGGTTATCTGCCGCTGCCGATCGGTCACTTGGATCGCTTTCTGAACGGGTTTTGCTCGTCTATCTCTCGTGGGCTCGGGGAAAAGACCCGGTCTTCGCCCTGGAACGGCGGCACGAAGATCGACACGGCCGCGGCCTCCTGGCCGGGATCGATGGTGACCGAGTGGGGAACGCCGCTGGGGATGTGCAAGATGCTCCCAGGAACGATGGAGACCGTCTTGTTGCCCAGCTGCATCTTTCCGGTACCGCGCAACACGACCACTGTCTCGTCATGGAAGTCGTGCCGATGTGCCGGCAGGGAGTTCCGCAGGCGCACCAGGTGGATCGACTGCTCGTTGGTCTTGCGCAGCAGCTGGGCCAGAACGTTGGGCCCCTCCTTGGGCATCGGTCTGGCGGCTAGCTGGGCCAGTGTCGCATGGTAGGGCGGCTGATGAGTGGCACAGCCGATACTGGTCAGGATCAACAAGAGCGTGGCAGCACATCTCATGACGGACTCCGTATCTGGCTCAAGAAGTGGTGCAACATCTGGGTCAACCTGGGCCAGCCGAATCTGGCTGCGCTGCGCTGTGCAGCCGAGCTGAGTTTGTCCAGGGAGGCGGGGTCGTCCAGTAGTAGGCGGGCAGCGCTCAGGAACGGCTTCTCCTCGGGCGCCGTGAGCATCAGGCCGTCGTAGGTGAGGAGCAACTCTCCGGTGTTCTTTCCGCGAGTGGAGAGCACCGGACAGCCGAGCACCAGTGGTGCGATCAAGCTAGACCGGCGGGTGGAGGCGCCGTCGCTGAACGGTGCCACGACGAGTTTGCTGCGGCCCAGTGCCGCGGCGATGACGCCCGCGGGTTGGGGGCCCGCCAGGACAGCCTGCTCGCAGGGAGCAAAGACCCGATCGCGGTTCTCGTCGACCGGTCCGAGCATCAGCAGCCGCTCGTCCGGCTCCATCCGTTGGGCCAGCGTGGCCAGTATCGGGTCGTTCTTGGTGGGATGGGGCCGGCCAAAGGCGCTGACGACGCGGTGCCCGGTCAGCTTCAGTGAGCTCCATAGGGCGTCGCTGCCCGGATGGTCGGGTTCAGGCAAGTTGTTGCCGATCGGGACGAGGCTCACCGGCCGATGGGGGCCCAGGGCCCGTCGGGTCAAAGTCAACCGCTCCTCGCTCGTGACGACCGCCCCGGCGGAGAGTCGCGCCACGGTCCCGAACTGGACCGCCTGGAGTAGCGAAAGCATTCGCGCCTTGGGGCGTCCGGTCCACTCTTGAAACAACTCGTGGACGAACAGGGCAGCTGGGAGCCTGTCTCGTAGGCAGCTCATCAGTCGGATCAAAGCCGGCTCCAGGCCGAACCGCGAGTAGGCGAATGGGGCATACTGGACCAGCGCCAGATCGGGCCGGACATTGGCGTACAGGCGCAGGGCGCTCGGCACGAGGTCGTGCAGGCGCTGAATTCGATGGACGCTCGCCAGGCTGGATACCGACGCATTCGCCTCGGGGCCGGGGCTGGCCACGAGGACGTGCACCTCAGCGGCCAGGCGGCCCATCGCCTGTCCCAGCTGTATGGTGTGATCCGCCACCCCGCATAGCTGGGGTGGAAAGGTGGGGGAGATCAACATCAAGCGCATTGACAATCTCAGGGTATTATACATCCGTGGAGATATCTGTTGTTATTCCGGCATACCAGGGGGGACATTGGCGGCGCAGCGGAATTCCGGTCGAGACTCTGCTGGGCCAGCTGTTCGAGTCACTCTGCCAGCAGACACTGCCGGTCGAGCGTTTCGAGGTCGTGCTGGTGCATACGTTCGCGGGGGACCCCGCCGACCGGGCGGCACGGGAATATCGGGACCGGTTGGGGATTCGTCAGGTGCGCTACCGCCCCAAAGGAGGCGGGGCATCCGCCGCTCGCAATGTGGGCTGGCGCCATGCGCGGGGGTCGGTGATCGCGTTCATTGACGCTGACTGCCGGGCCGAGCCGGGGTGGCTCGCCGAGATCTCGGCGGCTCTCGCTCGGGACAGCTCCGCGCTGGGTGTGGAGGGGTTGACCCGTAGCGAGCCAGGGCGGATCACGCCGTTCACCCATCAGGTGGTCAACCTGGAGGGGGGGCTGTTTCCGAGCTGCAACGTGGCCTATCGGCGCAAGACACTCGAGCAGGTGGAGGGTTTCGACGAGGCGTTTCCCTACGGTCACGAGGACACCGACCTGTCGATTCGAATCCGCAGATTGGGTCCTGTTCCGTTCGTGCCGGAGGCTGGGGTCGTGCATCCGCCGATCCCGACGACCCCGGCGCAGCTGGTTCGCCGAGCGTTTTTGTGGCGCAACGAGTTGATTCTGTTCCACAAGGACAGGCAGGACTATCTGGCTCGCAAGGGGCACGACCCGCTGATCACTATCTATTATTACCTCGGTCTGCGCTGTTTTCTGCGTGGCCTGCGCGAGCACCGGCACTGGTTGAGGCGAGACCCACGGGTCTATCTGGCCTTCTGTGTCGCTTTGACCTGCCAGCGGCTGATTCTGCTGGCGCTGATCTTTCGCTTTCTCGGCGAGCGGCTCAGCGGTCCCCCGTCCCTTCGGGCCTGACTCTGGCGGTGGTGCCCAGGAGAGCCAGTCCGGCGGGGTCTGTTGAGGCCACGATCA
>CAZANL010000660.1:0-3193 GCA_964486115.1 uncultured Planctomycetota bacterium | reverse complement strand
CCAGACGCGCGGCTTCCAGCCATAGAAGTGAACGTAACGCAGTTCGGGCAGGTGCTGTACCACATCCAGGCCGGACCCGTTCGACTCGACCAGGCTCGAGATGCTGAGCCTGCGGAGCTTCTTGAGGGCCCTCAGCTTTCGTAGTCCGGCGTCGTCGATCCCACCCCACAGCTCGCTTCGCGACCGAAACTTGTTCGGATTGAGTCTGACGTAGGGCACGGTGCTGCCGAGGTCGAGTTCCGTCAGGTTATTCAGGCCACAGATCCCGTCGAGCCCCCCGTTGTCGACCGTCATTGCCCCCAGTTCCAGCGTCTCCAGCGAGCCCCATGCGCCGGTCGAAAACAGCGCCTGGTTCAGCTTCTCGCAGAAGTTGATCGTCAGCGACTTGAGGCCGGCCAGCTTCCCCAGCGGAAGCAGCCCCGCGTTGGTCATGTTCTTGTTGAAAGCCAGACTGAGCGACTGCAGGTCGGGGCGGGCTTTCGCGACGTTTGCCAGCCCCTTGTCGGTGACCTGCTTGCAGCGCCCCAAGACCAGGATCAGCGCCTTCGGGTAGTGCGCGAGGTCCTTCAGCGCGCCGTCGTTGATGCGCTGGGGCCACTTCTCGAGCACCAGCCTGGCGCGAGTGCTACGCTCCGGGTTTTCGCCGTCACGCGCCTTCTCGAGCGCCTGCTGCAGGCGGCCGCCCGGGCTGTCCTTGACGCGCTTGCTGTGGGGCTGCACGGACCCGATCAGGATGAGCATGCGTAGCGCCAGCACACGTGTGGCCTGATCGCGTTTCTTCCAGGCCGGAGAACCCAGCCCCTCGATGAGGGTGGTGCTGGGCAGGCTGTGGGGTTTCTCGGCGCCTGCGGCCCCGGCGACGACGGTCAGCGATACGAGACAGAGCGGGAGTGTGAGGCGCGGGATCATGATCCCTCCATTGATCGGGTGTCCGTGGTTCCAATTATCGATCAGGCTGACGCAAAAACCCCCATCATTTCCCGAAGATGGCTCGAGTGACCACAGGATCAAACATCCCGCGCAAGCAGCATCGAGCTCTGATACATGGTCATTCCCAAAGATCGTCTGCTGGATCAGTGCTTCAGCTGTCCGACCCACGCGCTCCACTTGCTCACGGCGGCCTTCCGCGACGTGGTGGTGCCGAAGAGCCAATCGCAAGCGAAGTCCTTGCCGCTGCGGCGACGCAACCCAGGCTGGGCGGCGAAGTGGGTCCACGGGTCGTCGTCTTTGCACAGCTTGACCAGGTGCAGTGCGGCCTGCTTTCCACCGATGCCGGCCAGTGCCAGTGCGGCCCGCTGTCGGGCCAGCGCCTTTCTGTCTTCGAGCCGTGAGAGGAGCCAGGGCATTGCCTTACTGCTGTCGACGCGCACCAACTCGAGAACGGCGACCTCGAGCACCGGCGGCAGCTCGCGCACCGTGTACAGTCCTCTCAAGGAGCGGCTCAAAGTTACCGTGTCTGGCTTGGGCCGGCTCCGCACCACCAGGGCCTGCGTTTCCGCGAGTTCGATGACCTGGACCAGCTTCCCGTAGTCTCCTGTCCCGGTGCGCCCGAGAAAGCGCAGAGCCGGGATGATGACCCAGTCGGTCCGACTCGGGAATCTGGAAGGCCGGATCGTGCGGAACTCGTCGAGGATTCCTCGGCCCTCCTTGACAATCCTCTCAGCAGTGCCCTAGACTTAATGATGGAGAAGAAGGGGCGGAGCTCTGGCCTCGTCGTTCCTGTGTCACGAAAGGAAAACGAGATGTCGGTTCGCCTGGCGGTTGTCTTTTTACTTCTCTTCTGTCCCCCCATGGTGCTTGCCGAGCAGAAACCTTGGTCTCTGCGCAAGCAGGTATTGCTCTCCCAGACGATCGCGCGCGGCAAGGTGGTCTCGATCACCGACCAGGTCGTGGCGGTCACCCGCACTCACCTGATCAAGGCCTACCAGGCGAAAGTCAGCGTCGCCGAAGTGGTCAAGGGCTCCCTGAAAGACACCTCGGTCCTGATCCACTACCGCCGCCACATCGGCAAGACGACCCCGTTTCCGGAGGTGACGATCCGGCCGGGCAAGGAATACGTGTTCTATCTCGTTTCCGGTGAGCGCAACCGACTCGAGATGGTCTCACCCTATTTCGGCGCCGTCCGCAACTACTACGGACTGATGGACGATATCCGGGGGGTGCTGGCCAAGCGGGGGAAACCACACACTCGCACCAAGCCACTGGCGACGCCTCGCACCAAACCCAAGCCAGCGGCCCAGCCCCGGCCAGCGCCGACGATCAAGATCCCCAAGATGACCGCCCCCAAACCGGTCAAGGGCATGCAGGCCATCGCACGAATCGAAAAGGACTCTCTCAAGGGGGGACAGCCGATCAAGCTCTGGCTCGTGCTCAAGAACATCGGCCAGAAGCGTCAGGATCTCTATTTCCATACGCTCGACCGCTTCTGTACCTTCGAGATCTTTCGCATCGATCCCAGCGCGACCAAGCTGCGCGCCGAAGACCCGAAGAGCCCCGAGCCACCCCGCGCGTCGGCCTACGTGCCACTGGAAAAGGACTCCTACATTTACACCAGCATTCAGCTAGACCGCTACATCCAGTTCAAGGCCGGCACCTACCAGGCGCGCGTGCGGGTCGAAATCCCCGCCCTGTATGCGGGCCAGGCCCTGGGGAAGTCGGGCTGGACCGGGAGGGTCTATTCGAGTTGGGTCCGTTTCCAGGTGACAGGCAAGCCACCCACTCAGCAAAAAACGTGGCGGCGCCAGGGAGTCTGCAACGACACCCATCTCGGCGTCCTGGACCACGGACGATGCAAGCGCTGCAACAGCCGCACCTCCTCCAAGACCAAGGAACTCTGCGTATTCTGCGCGGACGAGCTGGGGATCTGCCCTTTCTGCTGTCGCAAATCCGAGGACTGACAGCTCATTGTTGTCCAGCCGCCCACCAGGGCTTAGGATGCCTGCCATGAGCGATTACACCACCGTGACCTCGACGTCCGATCTACAACCAGGGCAGGGCAGGTGCTACGAAGTCGGCTCGACTCACGTGGCCGTGTTCAACGTGGAAGGCACGTTCTACGCGATCGACAACATCTGTCCGCACGCCAACGGCCCACTAGGCGAGGGTGACCTGGAAGACAGCGTCGTCAGCTGTCCGCTGCACGGTTGGACATTCGACGTGACCACCGGCCAGTGCGGCTTCATGCCCGACGTGT
>CAZANL010000659.1:0-3197 GCA_964486115.1 uncultured Planctomycetota bacterium | reverse complement strand
CCTGGATTCGTAACGACCTTACCTCGCGGCAGAATGCGGATGGAAGTTGGGACAATCACATTGGACCGGGGACCAGCTTTGCCACAGCGATGGGAGCGCTGATTCTGCAGATTCCCTACCGTTATTTGCCTATTTTCCAGAGGTAAGCGGTCTCTGCTTTGGCCTAATGAGTGCCTTCCTCGAGGTGGAGGCACCACATGCGGTGGTCTGTGGTGTCGGTAGGGGCGTCGGATCCAAGCCGATTTTTGATAAATAATCGAACGAAAGCAGGGAGCTACGGTTTGAACTGGGTGACGGTCGATGGATGAGAATTCGCGCGACATCGAACTGATGACGATTGTGCGCGACGCAACGCCAGGGGTTGCAAACCAGGCGTTTCAGGAACTGTACCAACGCTACAACAGTCGGCTCGGAAAGTTCTTTTACATGGCATCGCGGGACTACACGCTAGCAGCCGATCTGATTCAGGACACCTTCCTGAAATTGTGGGGTGCGCGCGCTCGATATCAGGCGACGGGGAAGTTCTCGACGTTCCTGTTTCAGATCGCGAAGAACCACTGGATCAATGTGCGGGAGAAGGCAATCCGCCGGCCGGCGACGTATAGCCTGGATGCAAACAGAGAAGATCGGCAGGGTGAGGTTTACCAGGCGCAGTACGAAGCGGTCAACTCCCCTTCGCCAGAAAGCAGCGCTCTGGCGAGCGAACAGATTCGACAGCTGATGGGTGCCGTGGGCAGCCTGCCAGAAAAGCACCGGATGGTCTTCGTCTTGAGCCAGATCGAAGGGCTCAAGCACAAGGACATCGCCCTGATCCTCGACATACCCGAGGGGACGGTCAAGTCACGGATGTCCAACGCGATATCGAAGTTGCGTGAGGTTCTCCGAGACGCACGACAGCACTGATCGGCTGGGTTGAGAGCAGGAAGGAGAGAAACATATGATCTGCGAGCAGACGCAGGAATTGCTGACGTCCTATCAACAGGATGAGTTGGACTCCGCCATCAAGGCGAGAGTCGAAGATCACCTGTCCGATTGTGCCGTGTGTCGGTCCGAGAGCGATGAGATCTACGAGGTCTTGTCGCTTTTTTCGTCGGTCGGAGAGTTCGAACCTCCCGCAGAAGTGTGGGAGAATATCCAGGCCGAGATATCCAAGCCCGTCGCATCGGTCCCGGTGACGCCGGCAAGCCCCTCTCCCCGTCGCCCCGCCTTGCTACTTTCTGGCTTCCTCATGGCTGCGGCCGTGCTGTTCTTCGTTTTGGGCCTCGACGGCTTGCTCCGTCCGACGAGGGTCGCTGATGCCACATTGGTGTCCGGCAAGATGACACTCAAGACACCCGATGGCGAGCAGAGACTGGTTCTCGGGAAACGCTTCGCAATCTGGCCGGGTTCACAGCTCTCTGCGGATACGAAACGTTGCGCGATTTCCCTGGGACCCCAAGGAGAATTGACACTGGGGCGTGAGACGAAGCTCTCCTTCAGACGGGGAATGATCGAGCTATCAACAGGCAGCATCTACCTGCGCGAGACCGGAGGGACAAACTGGCGCATACGAACGCCTCACATGCAGTTGCAACTGGTTGGAACCGAAGTGGAGCTCACCGTTACCGGGCGTGACACTCGCCTCAAGGTCCTCGATGGATCTGTCAAGCTGCACAGTGGGCCGCGTCTGCTGATCACCAAGGGGCAGAGCATCAGAGTCAACAACTGGTCCGAAACGACGGACCCCGTGGTACGCTTCAATCCGGAGGTCACCCGCGCTGCCTGGCTTGCCTCAGCACTCAAGGCTCAACTAACGCTTTTCCGCGATGGCCCCCAGCAGAAGCAGACCCTGCATTTTCGGCTGACCAACACCTCGGCTGAGCCGATCCCGCTTTCATCCGATTCCGGACGGTATTGTCAACTTCGGGTAAAGCGCAACGGTAAACAGTTGCCGGCGATCCCCGTTCCGCTGATCCAGGGAAGCCGGAATCAGCCCCTACGATTGGCCCCCGGTGAATCACACACTTACCGGTTCGACGCGTCCGAGCTGTCCGAGTCGGGACAGTATGAAGTGCAGGGCGTGTACATGGTGGGTCGATCAGGGTTGAGGGCGATCAGTCCACCGATAACATTCCGGGTGCCCTAGCCATCTATCTGCCAGGACCAGCCCGAAAAACGAAATGAACCAGACACTCAGGTCAATCAGAAAAAGACTCCAGGGCGTGCGCCGCACGGTTCGCATGCTGTATGTCGTCGACGGCGCGATGAGAGTCTTGGTGGCGCTGGTCCTGGTGCTGGCAGCGGGATTTCTGCTGGATCGGCTGATCGAATTCCCGCGACCGATGCGTATCGGTCTGCTGGTCAGCCAGCTCGCATTGCTCTGTGCATGCTGCTATCGCTATCTCGTCTATCCGCTCAAGGTCCCGATTTCGGTAGAGGACATTGCCGGCCAGGTCGAGCTGCGCAACCCTTTCCTCAAGGATCGGTTGATCTCCGCGCTGCAGCTGGAATGCCTGCTCGAGAACCCCGAATACGCTGATAGCCGACAGCTGACCCAGGCTGTGATCCGGGAGGCGGAGGAGGCAGCCGGTGGCATCAGCTTTCGCAGCATTCTCGATCCGCGGCCTGTGCTGCTCAGCGCTGTGGTGACCCTGGCGGTTCTCATCGGAGCAGTCTCGTCATGCATCATCTGGAACCAGCAGGCAAAGATCTGGGTGCTGCGGAACCTGATGCTCTCCGACGTCAACTGGCCTCGCAAGAACCAGGTGTATCTGGTGCGTCGCAGTTTCAAGGTCAAACGCGGAGAGTCTCTCAAGATCCGCTTTCTGCTGGATGAGATCCCACAGACCGATACGCCGATCGAATTGCGTGTCCTGGAGCTGGTTCAGCATTCGGGGAAGTCCGCTCCAGGCGCACCGCCTGCCAAGCGCCAAGGTCTCAAGGCGAGCACGGCGAAGCGCGGTGCCGAGCCAAATTCAGCTGTTCGCTACAGTGGAGAGCTGGCAGATCTCCCGGACCTCCTCGAGCGCTCGCCTAGCACTCTATTCTACAAGGAGATCTCCGTACCTCTCACACGTCGCAAGGGAGACGAGGGAGTTGTTCTCGAGGCCACGCTCCCGCCGAGCAATCAACGTCGGCTGTTCTTTCTGCGAGCGTGGGATGTGCGCAGCACGATGCTGTTCGAGGCCCATTTCGAGCGCGTGTTGACACCGTTCTAC
>CAZANL010000658.1:0-3201 GCA_964486115.1 uncultured Planctomycetota bacterium | reverse complement strand
GGGTCGCGGTCGGATACAGCCACTTCTTCACCGGCGGGTTCGTCAGTGACACCGGCAAGAGCGAGGACGCCGACTTCTTCTTCATCCAGTCCCTGTTCAAGTTCTAGCAGGGTCTTCTTGCAGCAAACCTGCTCGGCCGCGAAGGGGAGTTTCACCCACTGAAACAGGGTGATTCCGCCCGTCAGTCTTCGAGTTGGCCAGGAATAGTGTGTTTCCCCCCATAATAAGGGAGGGATCCCTGGCCTGGTAATTGCAGTCGCCTGGGCTGTATGACCCAGGAGGAATCCCCCCCCCGAGGACGACAGCATCTCGGCCGTAGTCTGGGTGGACGGCTGTTCTTGCTGTTATTGCTGTTCTCGCTGCTGCCGCTGGCCGTCTCGAATATCCGCGGATACATGCGCAGCCGCGAGCTGCTCGTCGAGCGCGGAGCGCGCGATCTACGTACGGTGACCGAGCTGCAGGCCGCCCAGGTGCTGCGGGTGATCGGTGAGCGCAAGGATCTGATGCGCTTTCTCGTGCAGGACGACCCTCGGCTCGTCGGGCTGATGCAGGACGTGCAGGATGTCTCCGTTGTCCGGGGGCAGCTGCGGCTGGAGATCGTGGCCGTCCTGGCCAGGAAGATGCGGGAGCGCAAGCGACTCGAGGGTCTGGCGGTCTACGGGGTGGATGGGGCGCAGCTGGGTGCGAGCGGCCAGTGCACCGGCCTGCCGGTTCAGTTCGGCAAGGGTGTGTTCAGGCCGCGTATCGAACAGGCGGAGGGTGAACCGCGGATTCTCCTTGGCCTGACGATTCGCGATCCCAAGGGCAGGACGGTCGGGTCGGCGATCGCGCGGATGCGCTTCGCGATACGCAAACAGCTGATGGCGGCTCGCGACCAGCGAGTGCCTGGAGGGAGCATCTATCTGCTGGACGGCAGCGGCAAAGTCGTCTGCTGCGCCCACGACGGCGCGCACGGTCCTCAGCTCCCGATACTGCGACTCGTCCTCTCCGCCGTGCCCAGCAGGGCTCGGCCGTGGCATGGCATGCTGGCCAGTCGATCGGCCGAGGTGTTCGGCGCCTACGCGCCGGTGGGCAAGTCGGACTGGGGCGTGGCCGCCCAGCAACATCCCTCGCGGGTCAGTCTGCCGCTGGACGCGCTCAAGCGGCAGGCGCTGATCTTCGCCGGCGCGCTGGCCGTACTCCTGCTGGCGGTCGGCTACTGGACCGCGCGCACGGTGAGCGGTCCGATCCGTACCCTCACGCAGTCAGCCAGGCGGATGGCGGGCGGGGCCCGGGGTGAGACGGTCCAGATCACCGGACCGGCCGAGCTGGAGGATCTGGCCAGCAGCTTCAACCAGATGAGCCTGGCGCTCGAACGCTACGAGACGTCGCTGGAGGCGCAGATTCGTCATCGTACAGATGCGCTCGAGGAGAGTCGCGCCTTCAGCGATCGGCTGCTCAGCTCGATCGATCAGCCAATGATCCTGCTCGACCAGGATTCCAGTATCATCAAGGCCAACGCCGCCGGCATGCGCAATCATGGCGACGGGCTGGTCGGCGCCCTCTGTCGCGACGTGATGTGTCGGGGAGAGACCGGCTGTCCCAGCTGCGCGGTCGGCACCGCCTTCAAGACGGGCAAGATCGGCTCGGGCGAGATGGCGTTGTACATCGGAGACCGCCACGAGGTCTGCAAGGTGATGACCTATCCGATCAGCGGAGAGTCGGGCGACGTGGAGCAGCTGGTCCTGACCTACCAGGTCGTCACCGAGGAGAAGCGGCAGCAGGCTCAGATGATCAACCAGGAAAAGCTCGCAGCCGTCGGCCTGCTCGCGGCCGGCATCGCACACGAGATCGGCAACCCGCTGGCCTCGATGAGCGCGCAGATCCAGCATGCGCGATCCAGGCCCGGGGAGGTTGATGAAACGCTGCGCATTCTCGGGAATCAGGTCAGCCGGATCGACGTCCTGTTGCGCGACCTGACCCAGTTTGCCCGGCGCAGGAAGGACGAATACACGGTCGTCTCGGTCGGGCAGGTGGTCGAGGACGTGGCGCGTCTGATCGAGCATGATCCGCGTTCCTCGCGCGTGCAGATCGAGCGCGACCTGACGCTGAACCTGCCCGGTGTCGAGACCCGAGAGGATCAGCTGCTGCAGGTGCTGCTCAATCTGGGGATCAATGGGCTGGACGCGATCGAGGGGGCTGGATTCGTTCGCTTCAGCTCGACTCTCGAGTGCGGGCAGGTGGTGATCCGGGTCAGCGACAACGGCGGTGGCATTCCTGCTGAGCACCGCGACCGCATCTTCGAGCCGTTCTTCACCACCAAGCCGATCGACCGGGGCACGGGACTCGGCCTGTTCGTCAATCAGCAGATCATCGCCGAGCTGGGGGGCAGCCTCGAGCTGGGTCGGACCGGCCCGGATGGCACGACTTTCATCGTTCGGATCCCGGCCCATCAGGTCGAGCCACTGGAGCTTACCGCATGACCGATTCGATCCTGCTGGTCGAAGACGAGGACGTCCTGCGCGGCAATATCGCCCGGTTCTTGGGTGATGCGGGATACCGCGTGACGCAGGCGAGCACCGGAGCGATGGCGCTGGAGCGGCTGCTGGCCGAGGACTTCGCGCTGCTGATCACCGATCTGCGCCTGCCGGAGCTCGACGGGCTGTCGCTGCTCAAGCGCGCCGTCGCCGAGTGTCCCGAGACCAGCGTCCTGATCATCACGGCCTACGCCTCGATCGAGACCGCGATCGAGGCCCTGCGTCACGGCGCGGTGGACTACATGCTCAAACCGATCGTGCTCGAGGACCTGCGGCAGAAGGTCGTGCATCTGCTCGAGCATCGTAACCTCAAGCAGCACGTAGCTTTGCTGCGTCGGGGTCTCTGTCGGCACCTCGGCTTCGAGGGCATGATTGGCGAGAGCCTGGAGATCCAGCACGTCTTCTCGGATGTCGAGATGGCTGCGCCAACGGACGCGACGATCCTGCTCGAGGGCGAGAGCGGGACCGGCAAGGAGTTACTGGCCCGGGCGATCCATGCCAAATCGGCCCGGGCGGAGCGCGTGTTCTTGCCGGTGAACATGGCGGCCGTGCACAGCGATACGGCAGACGCGCAGCTGTTCGGCCATCTGCGAGGCGCGTTCACCGGCGCGGTCGCCGACCGCGACGGGATCTTTCGCAGTGGGCGCGGCGGAACGGTCTTCCTGGACGAGATCTCGGAGCTGCC
>CAZANL010000657.1:0-3213 GCA_964486115.1 uncultured Planctomycetota bacterium | reverse complement strand
CTCGTTCGACGACCGGCAGGGGGAGGCCCGCCGAGCCGAAGAAGCCCAGCATGCCATTGTTTCCCATCTCGATGACGATCGAGGTCGTTGCGATGCCGCGAGCCATCGCTCCGGTGACGTAGGGGAAGCGCAGTCCGTGGACCTCGAGGAACGAGCGGTCGCCGAGCCACTCGGGATAGAGTGCGGGCAGTATCCCGAGGCAGGGCAAGCCGCCCTCGGTTGATGGGGAGAAGTTACCGTCGAGGGCTACACCTACTCGGCCCGCGTCGGATTCTCTGACGATGAACGCAGCCTCACGGCAGCGCGCCACGGCATCCAGCAGTTGGAGATGGTCGAAGGCCGGGGTGATCGAATCTGATGTCCAACGACCGATCGAGCGCAATCCGGTCGCGTCTGTTTCAGCGGTCAGCATGCGGGTTTGATAGCATCGGTTTGACCGAAAGCCCAAGCCCGTTCAGGAGATGTGTACAGCTATTACAAAAGTATTACACGGGCGTGTCGATGCCGGGCAGCCTCGTTTGAGGCGTCGCTTCAACTCCAGCAGCAGTCGTGGGGCCTTACGTGCCGTCTGCGGCGTTCATCGAGGAAAGCTGGCTGACGAGACGAGAAACGCCCTTCAGGCCTTGGGCTACGTGCAATGGGGTCGCTTCACGCGCTCTAATGTGGTCTGCATTAAGGCCGTCTAAGGGTTCGAGCCCGGTCGAGTCTCGACATCGCCCAGAAGGGTGCGGATGAAGGCCCGGTCCGTGAATAGCTCATCGGTGATTTGATTGGCCACATTCAGTTCTTCACCGGTGACGGCCGGTTTCGGATTGATCTGGGCACAAACTGCAAGGTCTTCCCGCCATCGTGCGTCATCTGGCAGACCCGTGATTTCCAGAAAGCGGTCGAATGAACCGAGGTAGTCGGTCTCCGGAAAAAGACTGATTGCATCCGGGTACTGGCGCTGCTTGTTCAAGATCCAACGGTACTCTTCCAGCACCTTTCGGATCACGCCATCCCTGTCGGTTGTCCCGAGCAGGCGGTGGTGGTTCGTTTTCAAGTTGGATCGCGCACAGTGAATCGGGTTCCTGAGGGGAGCGATGAACTTGACTCCGGCCCGGACCAAGGCATCGAATCTGCCCAGGCTCCGGATACGGGTGCTGATCCGATACGACTCCTTCCAGACCAGGCATCGAACGTCATCCTTGGTTCTATCGCCGCCGTACCGACTCAGATACCGCAATCGGGTCGGGTAGGACTTGTCGAAGGCATGGGAGAGGAGAATACTCCCACCGGCTTCCCCGCGGTGGCCTCCGACCGAGGCCTTCATCGCATACGCCTGGAACTTCTCCTGAGCATCCGGATACAGGATCGGGTCATGCTCCTTGTCGAAGACCTGCATGAAGTGGTGGTTCAACACCTGTACGTGGGGATGGAGATGCAGTGTCGCCGCTGTGAGGGTCGTCAATGATCTGTAGGGTCCCAACATGAGGACAGTGATCATTGCCGCCTCCGAAATCGTTCGGTCCGGATCCGATGATCTGACTGGCACGGATAGCTATAACCCACTGCGGAGATCATAACGAAGCGGGGAATCGGGGTCAAAATGGGTCTCGTAGATCCTACGATGCGTCGCGGAGGATACGGCTCCTGCGATAGGCCCATTGCTCGCCAGCAGCGTAGTCTGCACCTTGAGAAGAGCTGCACCCCGGGCGATCCGCTAGCCGCAGGTCGGAAACCACCTCGGCGTTGGGGCCTCATGCCAGGCCAGGCGGCCGTAGGTGTCACCGCCCGCCTGCCGGCGGTGTCAGGCATATGTCGGCCAGGTCTCAATTGATGTCTAGGAGTTCGACCTCGAAGACCAGCGTGGCGTTCGGCGGAATGACCCCGCCAGCGCCTTTCGCGCCGTAGCCCATGTGTGAGGGGATGGTCAGCTTGACCTTCTGGCCGACCTTCATCGTGGCCACGCCCTGGTCCCAGCCCTGGATCACCTGGCCTCGGCCCAGGGTGAACTTGAACGGGGAGCCACGGTCGACCGAGCTGTCGAACTTCGTTCCGTCGGTCAGCCAGCCGGTGTAATGGACAGACACGCTGTCCCCAGTTTGGGGCTGGGCGCCGTCGGCGGGGGTGATCTCTTCGATCTGAAGTTCTTCGGACATGCGGCTGCCTTTCGGTTTTTCAGGATTTGATGGGGGCTAGCCTATCACAAGGGGCATCGAGTGCGACTGCCGCCTTTCGAAATGTGGGCGGCTTAGTCCGCCCACCAGCACCACCCGAGACATTATCCGGGGGACGCGTATAATCCCCGGCATGATCAGCGTCACCAATCTCAGCATGCGCTACGGTGATCAGATCCTCTTCGGAGAGATCTCGCTCCAGTTTGGTGGTGGCCAGCGCTATGGCGTCGTCGGTGCGAACGGCTCGGGGAAATCGACTCTGATGCGAATCCTCATCGGGGAGGAGGAGCCTTCGGGCGGGAGCATCAACCTGCCGAGCAAGCTGCGGCTGGGATACCTCAAGCAGGACCAGCATCATTATGACCAGAGCGCAATTCTGGACACGGTGTTGATGGGGCGGGACCGGCTCTGGCAGGCGATGGCAGACAAGCATCAGCTGCTCGAACAGACCGGGGAGTTCAGCGACGAAGACGGCTACAAGCTGTCGACCCTGGAGGAGGTGATCCTGGCCGAGGACGGCTATGCCGCCGAGGCCGAGGCGGCCAAGATCCTGGCCGGGCTGGGCATTCCGGAGATCAAGCACCGGGATCTGGTGCGTACGCTGAGCGGCGGCTACAAGCTGCGCGTACTGCTGGCCAAGCTGCTGTTCAGCAAGCCGGAGATGATGCTGCTCGACGAACCGACCAACCACCTGGACATCATCTCGATCCGCTGGCTCGAAGAGTATCTGCGGGACGTCGATGCGACCACGATGGTCGTCTCTCACGATCAGTCGTTTCTCAACCGAGTTTGCACGCAGATCGTCGACCTGGACTATGGCACGGTCAAGATCTACAGCGGGAACTACGATCAGTTCTGCGAGAAGAAGGAGCTGGCCATCGGCCAGAAGGAGCTGGCGATCAAGAAGCAGGAGAAGCGCAAGGATGACCTCGAGCGCTTCGTCGTCAAGTTCAAGGCCAAGGCGTCCAAGGCCCGTCAGGCACAGTCCAAGGCCAAGATGATCGAGAGGATGGAGGAGATCGACCTGCCCCGCTCCTCTCGGCGGTACCCCCGG
>CAZANL010000656.1:0-3214 GCA_964486115.1 uncultured Planctomycetota bacterium | reverse complement strand
GCAATCACTCGCCCGCCACAGAGCACTGCCAGGACGAACGCGGTCATCGCCGCGAACGCTGCTCGGAAGGTAACGTACCGAAACAGGTTTAGCGCAACCCATTCAAATCGCAGCGGTGTGAGGAGATGATAGAGCATCTACCTCGTCGCTCCTTTCCTTTGAGAACTGAACGACCTTTCGGTCTTCGATCAGCGAAGCGGATACCTGCTCCATCTTCATTCCGCGCGATCCCTTGATCAGCACCACATCCCCATCTCGCACCACCTCAGCGATGCGGGACACGACCTCAGCTGTGTTCTTCGAGATCCGAGTCTTCGAGATGCCGCAGGCGCCGACGGCGGTCTGCCGAGCACTTTGTCCGACAGCCCAGACCAGATCGACGAGATGGGCCGTTCGACGACCAACCGCCTCGTGCCACTGCAGACGCTCTTTCCCCAGCTCCAGCATTTCGCCCAGGACCACGACCTTCCGTCTGCTTCCGGCCAACTCAACCAGGTAATCCACTGCGGCCCCGACCGAGAGCGGGTTGGCGTTGTAAACGTCATTGAGCAAGGTGACCCCACCCTCGAGCTGGAAGGTCTCCAATCTCATCTCGAGCGGCACATAACGAGTCAGCCCACGCGAGATGGTCTCGTCGTCGAGTCCCAGAACCCGAGCTGCCGTGATGGCTGCCAAGGCGCTATGGACTGCTGGGCCACCCTGGAGGCCGAGCCTCCAACGAGCTGAGTCGTTGGTTTCGATGACCAGCCCGCTCTGCGTACGTAACTTGCGGACGACCGACAGCTCACCCACCTTGCCGAAGGTATGGACCGGTCGGCCGGCCTTGCGCAGCTCGGATGCCAGGTGCCGTGAATGGGAATCATCGGCGGACAGGACCACCGGTCCATCCTCCGAGAGTCCATCGAGGATCTCCCGCTTGGCTCGTGCCACACCATCGAGATCGCCCAGCCCCTCCAGATGTCCGGGGCCCACATTTGTGATGATTGCCATATCCGGACGGGCCAGCAGGGAGAGGCTACTGATCTCTCCAGGGTTGCTGGTCCCCATTTCCAAGACCAGATATTTCGTACTTCGCCGCGCCATCAACATCGACAGCGGGACGCCCAGGTGATTATTGAAGCTACCGGGGCTTGCGCTGGTCGAGCCGGCCGCGGACAGTATCGCCGCTAACAGCTGTTTGGTCGTCGACTTGCCCGCCGTGCCCGTCACGGCAACCACACGTGCTTCAAGCTGCGTGCGGTACCACCGCGCGACCTGTGACAACGCCTCGACCACGTCCTGGACCAGGATCACGGCCAAACCTTCTGGAAACGGGCGAATCTCATCCAGGTCGGAAACCACGACTGCAGCGGCTCCCCGGCCAGCAGCGTGACGGACGAAGTGGTGCCCATCACGCGTTTCACCCTTGAGCGCGAAGAAAACGCCACCAACAGGCATACTACGAGTATCGATTGCCACGCCGTTGACCGGTCTGCATCCGAGCCCACCGCAAAGGAGCTCCCCTCCCGCAGCTTGGGCGATGCCCGATACGGTGCTCAACACGCGCACGCTATTTGTTCTCCTGAGACTGCTGTGAAAAAAAAGACCGACCGGAGGATGTCACACTTCGTTTCGACACGGGTGAGGGAGGCGGGTCCGAAGTTTCATTGACGTCACGACATCCTCCGGCCGACGTGATTTTCTGCTGCAGGGCTGCTCTCGCGATTTCGCGATCGTCGAAGGGGATCAGCCGGCCCCCTTCTAGCTCTTGATATTCCTCATGGCCCTTACCTGCAATCAGCACCAGATCCTCAGGGCCTTCCGCCCTGGAGATCGCTCGCCGAATCGCATTGCCGCGATCGACCAGGCAGGTGTAATCGTCTCCTGGCTCGAACGCCTTCGCCGCGTCCAGTAGGATTCGGCGGGGGTTCTCGGAGCGCGGATTGTCACTGGTCAGGATCACGGTATCGGCCCACTTGCGGGCCACGGCGCCCATCTTCGGGCGCTTGCTCTTGTCTCGGTCTCCGCCGCAGCCAAAGGCCACGATCAGCTTGCCGCGGACCAGCGGTCGCAGCGTTCGCAGCACACAGCGCAAGGCGTCCTCGGTATGGGCGTAGTCGACCAAAACCGGAAAACTCTGTCCCCCTCGAACAGGCTCCAGTCGTCCCGGCACGGGCGGTACGCACTGCAGCGCTGCCGCAACATCGTGCCCAGGAATCCCGAGAGCCCAGGTGGTGGCCGCCGCCGCTAGCGCGTTGGACACGTTGTAACGGCCCAGCATCGGCAACCGCACGGTCGAGCCACCGTCGGGGAAGATCAGGTTGAACACCGTTCTCCCGGCCGTCTCGCTGAGAATGCGGCCCCGCACATCACCCCCCTGGAGTCCGTAACTCAGGACGTGGGCCGAAGTGATCTGAGACAGCCAACTGCCGGCCGGATCGTCATGATTGATAACGGCCCAGGCGGAGGATTCCAGTGACTCGAACAACCTGGCCTTGGCTCGCTTGTAGGCAGTCCGGTCGCCGTGGTAGTCGAGGTGGTCTGCGGTGATGTTGGTCAGTACACCGGCGCCAAAATTGAGAGTGGCGGTGCGCCCCTGGTCCAGTGCATGCGAAGAAACTTCCATCGCCACGAACCGTTCCCCCGCTTCCCGCATCGCCGCGAGATAGTTGATCAAGCGGACTCCGCCGGGCGTGGTCTCGACCGAGGCCCGCTGCTCATTGCCGATCCGGTGGCCGGTAGTCCCGAGAAAACCCGTCGGGAATCCCGCATGCCTCATGATATGCCGGATCAAGTGAGTCGTCGTGGTCTTGCCGTTTGTCCCCGTCACTCCGATAGAAACCAGGGATCTCTCTGGGTTTCCCAGTGACGCGGAAGCCAGCCGGGCCGCTGCCACCCGCCCATTACGTATGCACAACTGAGCAATCCGCGAGGGCAGCTCGAGATGAACGTCCGGCTCGGTGGCGACCGCTACGGCCCCACGTCGCAATGCCTCCGGGATGAAGTTGACTCCGTCGACTCGAGTTCCTTCGACCGCGACGAACAAATCGCCGGGATAGATCCGGCGGCTGTCCTCTTCCACACCACCAATCGACATCTCGGCCGGCCCCCTGACCAAGGTCAGGTCCGGCAACTGCTTCAGCAGACTGCTCAGCTCGATCACGACGCGACTCCCAGGTAATCCAGTGTTCCCTGGATGATTCGCGCCACCACAGGCGCGGCGACCCGTCCGCCA
>CAZANL010000655.1:443-3221 GCA_964486115.1 uncultured Planctomycetota bacterium | reverse complement strand
CGTCCAAATCGAATACTATATTGCCATCAATATCGGGTCCGTAAGGCCACTCTCGCAATCGACGGTTTCCCGACCTGAATAACGCCCGTCGTACCGCGCCCACCTCCCGCCGTGCATCGACCGCAGAACTGGCAGCCGGCGCTGACCGCCAAATCGGAACGCCAGCGAAAGCGCGGCTCTCCTGAGGTAGAATCCCAAACATGAAGATCGCTCTGGCCCAGATCAACCCCATCGTCGGCGACCTGGCAGGTAACCGAGACCGCGTCATCGAATCCGCCTCTCGAGCCGCCAAGCTGGGGGCCGACCTCGTCCTGCTGCCAGAGATGGTGATCACCGGCTACCCGCCGCGAGACTTGCTCGACTATCCCCCTTTCATCCAGGGCAACCTGATGATTCTCAAGGAGTTGGCCGAACGACTGCCTGTCGCATGCCTGGTCGGACACGTCGATCGCAACCCGATACCGACGGGTAATGGGCTGCTCAACGCCGCCAGCCTGCTGGCCGATGGCAAAATCCAGGCGACCTATCACAAGATGCTGCTGCCCAGCTATGACGTCTTCGACGAGGCACGCTACTTCGAGCCGGGCGCTGGCATCGCGCCGGTCCCCTTCCGAGGCCACTCACTCGGCCTAACGATCTGTGAGGACATCTGGAACGAGGCCGAGTTCCTCTCCAGGCCATACAGCGCCTGTCCGGTCGAACTGGTTGCCAGAGCCGGCGCCGACGTGATCCTGAACATCTCGGCCAGCCCGTGGCGCGCAGGCAAGCTGGCGGTGCGCCACGCACTGTGCAGCCGCCAGGCCGCTGACGCGGGCATTCCACTGCTGTATTGCAATCAAGCCGGTGGCAATGATGAACTGATCTTCGACGGCGCCAGCATGGTTTTCGACGGAGAAGGAAATCTGCGGCACCAGTCGGCCAGTTTCGCGGAAGACATGACACTGATCGACCTGGACGACCTCCCACCGGTGCGCGAGCTGTCGATGCAAGACCGGCCAGCCGAGATGCTCGACGGCCTGACACTGGGGCTCTCCGACTATGCGCGCAAGACCGGCTTCACCCGCTTCCTGATCGGGCTCTCGGGGGGCATCGACTCCGCCGTCACTGCGGCGCTGGCGGTTCGCAGCTTCTCCCCCGACCAGGTGACTGGCGTGACAATGCCCTCACAGTTCTCTTCCACGGGTAGCGTCGACGACTCGCACGAGCTGGCGCGCCAGCTTGGCATTCGCCTGATCGAACTCCCAATCAACGGGATATACGATGCATTCATCGACGTCTTGTCGGAGGAATTCGCTGGCCTGCCGTTCAACGTGGCAGAGGAGAACATACAGGCTCGCACCCGCGGGAACCTGCTGATGGCCCTCTCCAACAAGCTCGGACATCTGGTGCTGACCACCGGCAACAAGTCGGAGCTGGCGGTCGGCTACTGCACTCTCTACGGCGACATGTGCGGTGGATTGGCCGTGATCTCCGACGTCCCCAAGACAATGGTCTACGAGTTGGCCCAAGAGATCAACCGCCAGGCCGAGCGGGACGTGATACCCCGGTCGACGATCGTCAAGCCACCCTCAGCCGAGTTGCGCCCCGACCAAAAGGACCAGGACAGCTTGCCACCTTACGACGTGCTCGACGGGATCCTCGCCTGCTACCTCGAAGAGCTGTTCTCACTGGAGCAGATCGTGGCTCAAGGTTACGACCGAGAGACGGTGACCTGGATCCTGGCGCAGGTCACCCGTAACGAGTACAAGCGCTGGCAGGCTGCTCCCGGCTTACGCGCAACATCCAAGGCCTTTGGCGTGGGGAGGCGCATGCCGATCGCCCAGCGCTACAAGCTTCAGTGAACGGGAAGCGGTCGCTACGCCGCCGCTGATCCGGTGTGCCTGTTCGACGTCCTGGCGATCGGTTTTATCGGCGACCGTGGAAAACATGAGGACAATTCCATACCCTCGGGTTCGCAATGACTGGCAATCGAGAGCCACGAAGGCCAGGCACCTCCCCCCCCCGAAAAAGGCGGCGGCGCCGACGAATCAAGCGGGACAAGATCTGGTGGAGCCTGATCGCGCTTGTTGTCTGCATGGGGCCCGCAATCGGATACGCTTATTTCTTTATCGAGTTCATCGTACTTCATCTCCTGGCCGCCTTACTGATCGTGGTGTGCGGCGGGTGCATCAGCATCATCGCCTGGCAAGGGTGGCAAGGCTTCATCACGATCGCCTTCATGTGGCTGGTCTTCAACGACGTGTTGAGCGGCAGCTTGAACGAACCTGCTAGCCCGGACCCTTCCGACAAGAAACGAGCCTGGATCCTCTTCTTGCTACCTCTCACCGCGGTCCTTCTAGGATTCCCCGTCAGCTGGATCGAGTCCTTTCTTCACGGGGTGTACGAAACCGGCCCGGATTCCGACAGTATCGGTTTTTTCGCGATCTGGGGGGTGCACACCTGCACCGGACTGTGGGCCGGCATGGCCATGCACTGGTTCGCCAAGAAAGACCTGCTGCTCGACGCCCGCAAGATGTTCAAACCGGAGTGAGCCCTCGTCGGGAGGATCCGTTGCCCTGTCAGTGTGAACCAGGTTCCCCCAAAATGGCCCGGACAGGCCATCTCCGGCTCAGCGCCGTCCCCTGATCCCGATCAGACTGAGCACCTCCTCGCGCGATGAGAGATTCTCGCGGAATGTTCCGAGCATCGCGCTGGTCACCACTGCGCAGCCTGGTTTCTTGACGCCCCGGATCGTCATGCAGGTGTGAGTCGCTTCGAGAACCACTGCCACCCCGAGCG
>CAZANL010000655.1:0-433 GCA_964486115.1 uncultured Planctomycetota bacterium | reverse complement strand
GTCAGCTGCTCCTGAATCTGCATGCGGTGGGCGAAGGTCTCGACGATCCGTGCTATCTTGGAGATGCCGAGAACGCGACCGGACGGCATGTACGCCACGTGAGCCAGGCCAAAAAACGGCATCAGATGGTGCTCGCAGATCGAGTTGAAGGGAATGTCGCGAACCACGACGATCTCGTCGTAATCCGGCGCATCGAAAGTTTTGAGATGAACTCGCGGATCAACGGTCCGCCCAGCGAGGATCTCGCCGTACATCTCGGCGATCCGACGAGGCGTCTCGCGCAAACCCTCCCGGTCCGGATCTTCGCCCATCGCTTCGAGCATCATCCGCGCTGCCTCGGCGACCTTCTGCTTGTCCATCAGGAGACTACTGGGCCTCGGCCGGAACAGGAATGTAGTTGCCAGCCTCGATCATCCGGGTCAATGCCACCAAC
>CAZANL010000654.1:0-3226 GCA_964486115.1 uncultured Planctomycetota bacterium | reverse complement strand
CGGCATCCCCGCTCATGAACATCTTGCGCATCTGCTTGAGCACCTTGTCCGAGCCGCTCTCCACGCCGTAAATCAGCTTGTGACAGCCCGCACGCTTCATCTTGGCCAGCAGAGCCGGAGTCTGCGCCTTGCGAGGGATCGCCATCGCCTGCCAGCGGATGTCGAGTCCGGCGGCGATGATCTCGTCGCAGATCGCCTCGATGATGCCCGGATGGGAGTTGACCGCGCTGTCGAAGATCGCGAAGTCACGAATCCCGTGAGTCTGGATGTGGTGCTGCAGCTCCTCCACGACATGGCCCGGCGTTCGGCTGCGAAAACTGCCCCAGATCGCCTTCTCCTTGCAGAACGAGCACGCTCCGGCACAGGATCGACTCCAGGTCACCACCAGCCGACGCTTGACGTACTTGTCGAAGGGGAAACCTTCGGTGTAGGTCGGAAACCCGAAGCTGTCGACATCCCGCGCCGCCGGACGTTCGACCCATTCGCCATACGGCTGACCCGCTTTGATCAACTGAGCCCCTGGAACGGGCGAGAAGTTCCCCGCCTCCAACGACTCTAGCAGTTCGAGGGTCGTGATCTCGCCCTCGCCGCCGACGATCGCATCGATCGGCCGACCGTGATCCCCGTAGAATTCGGCGCGCGACTCGGGTGTGAAGCAGGAGGCACCGCCAAGCAGGATCCGGCGGGAGGGATCCTTGGCCTTGATCCGCGCCGCCACCTCACAGCTCAGCCGCTCACGCGGATCGACCACCGAGAACCCGATGTAGGGCGCGTTCGACTCGAGTACACGGTCGACCGCCGCATTGATCTCGTCGTCGAAGATCGCCAGCGTTTCGCCGTAGGCCGGATCGGACTTCCAGAAGTTCTTGTTGTCCACGGCCCACAATGCCTTGAACTCGTCCGGACAGCGGTGATGCCACTCCGCGTTCATGTCGTAGATCGAAATGTCCCAGCCCCGCTTACGCAGATAGCTGCCCAGGTAGCCGATTCCGACCGGCGGGTCCTCGACGCCCCACGGGGGCACCGAGAACAGCGCCAGGTGCTTGTTGCCGCCGCCTCCGCCGACATGGTGCTTGACGTCTGGACGGGGGCTCGGAGCAGGCTCCCGCTCGTTCCGGCCGTTGCCGGCAGCGGCGATCGGAATCAGCCCCCCATTGGCCCCTGGCAGAACCATCGAGGCGCTGCGCTTACGCAAGAAATCGCCCGGCCTGGACGCCCGCACCGCCTCCTCTTCTTTCTGGGCCTTGTAATTGGTCTGGCCGATCGGAATATCGAGACGATCGAGTAACTCGAGAATCCGCTCCACGCGAAGCGCCCGCACCTCGTCGGTGTTGCCATCCGACGTGTACCAGCAATAGTGATCCCGCTCCCCCCGCTCCGGAAACTTGATCCGGTACTTCTCCGGCTGGTTGTACAGCGGCGTCTCCGGCAGGACATTGCACTTGTTGATCACCGCGATGCGAGCGATGTGGGCCTTGTTCCGGTTGATGAAATCGATCGTCTGCTCGAGCTCGGCCTCCCCCTCGCCGGGGAATCCGACAATGAAGTTGCACCAGGCCTCGATGCCGACCGCGGCCGTGTCGCGCAGCACGACGTCGGCCATCTCGGGCGTGAACATCTTCTTCATCAGCTTCAGCACCTTGGCCGATCCGGACTCGATGCCGTACATCAGCGCCCAGCACCCGGCCGCTCTCATCTTGGCCAGCAGCTCCGGTGTCATCTGCTTGCGGACGATCGCGTTGCCCATCCAGCGAATGTCGAGTCCGCGCTCGAGGATCGCGTCACAGAGCTGGTCGAGCCCCTTGACACTCGAGTTGAGCAGCAGGTCGTTGAAGATGAAATCCCGGACACCGCGCTGCTCGACATGCTCGACGATCTCGGCGAGCATGTGCTCCGGCGAGCGGATTCGAAACCCGCCCATGATCACGCGATCGTCGCAGAAGGTGCACTGGGCGATGCAGCCCCGACAATATAGCAGCGGCAACATCCGGTTGTCATACTGGGCCAGATCGAACCGGGCGAAGTCGGGCCACGGGATCTGGTCCATCTCGCGCTGCAACGGCGCTGGAGTCAGCGGCGTGTAGCACTGGTCCTCGAACAGCTGCAGTCCCTTGATCCCGCTCAGCGGCTGACCGTCCCGCATACCGTCCATCAACTGGACCAGCGGCCGCTCCCCCTCGTTGACCACGCAGACGTCGACCAGCCCCGCGTCCTGCACTTTCTTGCGCGACTCCTCGGCGAGCAGCTGCATCCCGCCACAGACGATTGGCACGAACGGCAGGCGCTCTCGCAGCCGCTTGATCAACTCCAGCACCATCAGCATGTTGTCGCAATGAACCGTGAAGCCGATCATGCCGGGGGTCCGGCGCACGATACGGCTCACCAGCTCCTGCAGCTGCTGCTCGACCAGCGGCAGGGTGTGTCCACTGAAGGTCGCCAGATGCGTCCAGTGCGGCGCGTAGCTCGGATCCCAGAGCACCTGTTTCTCGGTGGGTACACGGTTGTAGCATTCGATGTTGAAGTCGATGCAGTCCACCTGATAACCCTGCTGGGAGGCGAACATCGCCAGATAAGCAATCCCGAGCGGCGGTGTGGTGGTGCCCCATGGTGGGCACATCACCAGCAACAAGTCCGGGCTGCCGACGTCCTCCAGCTTCTTGCGAAAATACTCCGACTTGCGCACCAGGCTCGGCCGCTTAACCTCCATGCTGCCCGTCTTGGCCGTATTGATCGAGCAGTGGTTCTCACCTTCGAGCAGGTTGGTCTTGGTCAGCGGGATCCCGATGCGTTCCAGCGCCTCCACCATCCGCACCGCCCGGTCCCGCCGGACGTGATAGTTATTGCCGGGCATCGACCAGTGATAGTCGGAGCGGTTCTCGGGCATCTCGATGTGATACTTGGGGTACTCGACCGACAGATCCGCCTTCTCGAGCACGATCGCGGTGTTGACCGTGCTGATCGTGTCGATCGTGTCCTTGCACTGGTCGAGCCACTCGATCGTCTCGTTGAACTCGAGTTCGGTCTCGCCGGGAAAACCGACCATGATGAAGCAGACGTTCTGGATCCCCGCGTCGTGCGAATCCCTCAGATTCTTGGCCGCGATGCGACTGTTGAACATCTTGCGCATGTTGGCCAGCACCTTGTCCGCACCCGACTCGATACCGAACTCCAGCCGATGGCAGCCCGCGCGAGCCATCTTGAAATAGACCCGACGCGACATCTGCCG
>CAZANL010000653.1:0-3237 GCA_964486115.1 uncultured Planctomycetota bacterium | reverse complement strand
GTAATCCCCGATGCCGAGCCCCAAGAGGATCATGCAGCAGCCGGCAAACAGGCCGATCGAGCTGGCCACCAGCAGGCTCTTTGCCCGACCGATGACGAACCAGAGCAGAGCCTGGAGAATCTGCCCGCCATCCAGCGGGTAGATCGGCAGCATATTGAAGACGAACAGGACGAGGTTGATCACTGTCAGGGTCCAGAGGAAGTAGTAGAGGTCGGGGCGAGTGCTATCCCAGCCGAGGTTGATCGATAGCAGGTGCAGTCCGACCGTGACCGGAACCAACAGAAGGTTGACCAGCGGGCCGGCGGCGATGCTCCACAGCAGCGGCCCGGGCCTGGGTGGAGGCGAAACGTAAGCCACGCCGCCCAGTGGCCAGAGCACGATCGTGCTCGCCAGCCCGCCCACTGATCGGCAGGCCAGCGCGTGGCCGAATTCATGAAGCAGGACGATTCCGAACAGCCCCAGGTACTCGGCCACCAGCCAGAAGTACGAGCTGTAGTGGCTGGTTGGCTGGCGGAATCTGATCACGATGTAGAAAACGAGGGCCCACGACCAGTGGACGAAGACATTGATCCCTCGGAACCTGAACAGCCTCCACGAACCGCTAACAGTTGGCATCACTGAAAGGTACTGTGCAGAGGGAGCGCCAACAAGGATTGGTTTGCCCGGGAGGCATGTCGTCTCTATCATGATCTGGGATTCAGGGGCGTGGGATATCGAGTGAGCGCAACGACCTTGAAGAGAAGCTCCAGAAGAGAAGGTCTATTTGAGATTCGATGAGCCATGAGTTGTCAAATGTCAGCTGCGCATCGCCGACATCGCGAGATGAGTGGGAGTCCAAATCTCAGCTATTCAAGGAGATCAAGCAGATGAAGCTGACCAGCCAGAGTTTCCAACACAACGGCCGCATCCCCCAGCAGTTCGCCTTCTGCAAGCCAGATCCAGAGACCCACGCCACATTCTCCGACAATCAGAGCCCTGAGTTGAGCTGGAGCGACGTGCCGGACGGTTGCAGGTCTTTCACCTTGATCTGTGTGGATCCAGACGCACCCTCGGTGGGAGATGATGTCAACCAGCCGGGCCGCACTGTTTCGGTCGACCTGGCACGCGCGAACTTCCATCACTGGGTGATGGTCGACATCCCGGTCCAGTGCTCGGGGCTGGGGGCTGGTGAATGCAGCAGCGAGGTGACTCCGGGTGGAAAGCAGAGTCCGTCGGGTCCCGGTCGCCAAGGCGTCAATGACTACACCAGCTGGTTTGCTGGCGACGATTCGATGGGGGGGGACTATCTGGGTTACGATGGTCCGGCCCCGCCTTGGAACGACGAGCGGGTGCATCACTATCACTTCCGGCTCTATGCTCTGGATGTCGAATCGGTCGAGGTGGAGGAGCGCTTCACCGCTGCCGACGTCCAGCAGGCGATCGCGGGCCATGTGCTGGCCGAGGCCGAGATCATCGGCAGCTACACGCTCAACGAGGATTGTCTGTCCGGTTGATCTGCTGTCTATGGCGTTGAGGCTGGGCAGCGCCGTGGAGCTATCGATGGTGTTGGAGGAACGGCACCGGCCCGACTGCTGCTCAGATACCGATCTGATCCCTGTCGTGCCATCGCTAAGATAACAGAGCGGTGCGCCGGTGGGCGCCGCCGACCCGGCGGAGTGAGCACGGCGGTTATTCGGCCAACTCGACCAGCACTCGCTCGGCGAGGCTGCGGCTGAGAACCACTTGTTGTGTTCCGATCGTCAGCTCGAGCGGCCCGTCGAAGGGGTGGATCCGCGCCAACACGAACTGGGTGCCGATCCCGATCCGCTGTTCCGAGAGGTAGCGCAGCGCTTCGGGATTGGTGTCGCTGACTTCGCGCACCGTGCCGGACTGGCCCTCGGTCATGTGCCGGAGTTGCTGTAGCCCGGGGCGGCTGGCGAGTTCGCCCTGAGGGCCGGGAATCGGGTGGCCGTGTGGGTCGAACTGCGGGTTGTCCATCACCGAGGCCATCCGGGACTCCAGCGTTTCGGAAATGACGTGTTCGAGACGCTCCGCTTCCTCGTGCACTTCGTCCCAGCTCATACCGAGCACCTTGACCAGGAATGTCTCGAGGATGCGGTGGTGACGGATCATTTCCAGAGCCACGTGCCGGCCCTTGTCGGTCAGCTGAAGGTCCTGGTAGGGAGAGTAGTTCACGCATCCCTTGTCGGCCAGCTTGCGCATCATCGTACTGACCGATGCGGCCGATAGCTCGCGAGCCGCGGCGACGGCCGAGTTGGTCAGGCGCTCACCACGCTCCTCAAGCAGGTAGAGGACCTTGAGATAGTCCTGCATGGTGCTGGACAGGTCTTGATGGGTGCCGCCGATCATCTTGCGCTCCTCTGTTTGTTCGTCTGGCATGGAATGTTAGGGCCGCAAAACAATTTTTTCAAACATGAAAAAAAGAGGGTCAGTAGAATAGGGTGATGATCAGCCTGGATGAGTACCTTCGGCAGCAGATATCGGCCTGGGGACCTCCTGCGTTAAATCAGGCGATGGCGGAGGCTCTGCGGGCTGACTCCCGTCTGCTCAGGGGTCGGCTGACATGTGCGGCTGCCGACGTTGTGGATCTCGAGCCAGCGCTAGCGGTGCCACTCGCGGCCGCCGTTGAGATGGTACACTCGGCCAGTCTGGCGCTGGACCGGGGTGATCGTCTCGGTGCCCTGGCCGGGCTCTCTCTGGTCAGCCGTGCGCTCTGGTTGGTGGGTGTCGCCACCACCTTGGCTGGTGCGCCCGCCGACGCGTCCCAGATGGCTCTGGAACGGCTCTCGGAAGCGGTAGGCGCTGAGGGATTGTCCGGTGGTCGTGCCGCGGAGTGGACCCATGCGCCGGAGTGGGATGTAGAGCGTGTACGGGACAAGACGTCGGGCAGTCTGCTGGCGGCTGGAATGGGAATGGTCGGGGATCTGGCCGGAGCACCGCCTGCGACTGGTGTCGTGCTCATCGAATTCGGGCGACGGTTGGGAATCGCGGCTGTCGCCGAGTCGGTAGCCGACCCGGTCGAGGTTCTGGAGAGTTTGGGTTCGCGAGCCACGGTGCTGGCCGGGCTGGCGAGAGAGTTCTTGGAGTAACAGGGTGACGCAGAATACTCAGTTGCTGGCGCAACATCTGGAGGCCATCCGAGGATGCTTGGAGCAGGTCACCAGGCAAGGGGTCAAGGAGCTGGCGTCTCGTATACTGGACGCAAGCCACATCTATCTGTCAGGGGCGGGACGGACT
>CAZANL010000652.1:0-3251 GCA_964486115.1 uncultured Planctomycetota bacterium | reverse complement strand
AAGAGGGGATGACCGAGTTGGTCAAGCGGGTGCTCGTTCCGACCGAGATGGTCAGCGAGATCAAGAGCGGCAAGCGCCGCAACGTCGAGCGCAAGCTGTACCCGGGCTATGTGATGGTCGAGATGGAGTTGACGGAGCAGACCCTCACGCTCGTCAAGCGGACGCCAGGGGTCGGTGACTTCGTCGGCCCCGGGAACATGCCTGCACCGATGTCCGACCGCGAGGTGGAGAAGGTTCTGGGCGAGGTCGAGCGTCGCACGACCGAACAGCCGACCTTGAAGATCAACCTCAAGAAGGGCGAGAGCGTCAAGATCAAGGAAGGCGCCTTCGAGAATTTCGATGGCGCGATCGACGATGTCAATGAGAACAAGGGCACAGTCCGAGTATTGGTCACCATTTTCGGGCGACCGACTCCGATCGAACTCGAGTACTGGCAGGTTGAACCGATCTAGCAAGGTAGGACAATGAAAAAGCCAGTCATCGGAAAGATAAAGCTGCAGGTGCCGGGTGGACAAGCCAATCCGCAGCCACCGGTGGGTCCCGCGTTGGGGCAGCACGGTGTCAATATCATGGACTTTATCAATCGGTTCAATGACGCCTCGCGGGACCAGATGGGGATGATCCTCCCGGTCGAGATAACGGTCTACAAGGACAAGTCGTTCGACTTCATCATCAAGAGCCCCCCGGCTGCCGTGCTGCTGAAGAAGGCGGCGAACCTGGCCAAGGGGTCTCCTGTCCCTCACACGGAGAAGGTTGGCGAAGTGACGACCGAGCAGTTGCGCGAGATCGCCAGGATCAAGGTGAACGATCTGAATTCGGGCGATGAAGAGGCTGCCATGCGGATCATCGCAGGCACCGCACGCAGCATGGGCATCGAAGTAGTGGAGGCCTAACGATGGCCGACGAAAACCAGACTGAACAAGATCCACAGACGCCTGAGCAGGAAGAGGTTCTGGTAGAGACGATAAAAGAGGTCAAGGCCAACTACAAGAAGCGCCGTCCTCGCCGCAAGCCTGCCAAGCGCCATCAAGCGAACCGGAGTCAGGTCGATCGAACCGAGCCGCAGTCGCTCGATCAGGCGGTGCAGTTGCTCAAGAGCTTCGAGGGGGCCAAGTTCGACGAGACGGTCGAGGTAGCGCTCGCGCTCGGCATCGACCCCAAGCAGAGTGACCAGCAGGTCCGCGGTACGGTCATCTTGCCCAAGGGTACGGGCAAGGATGTGACGGTACTGGTCTTTGCCGAGAGCGCAAAGGCTGAGGAGGCGAGGGAGGCCGGCGCGGATTTCGTTGGCAGCCAGGATATGGTCGACAAGATCCAGAAAGAAGGCTGGCTGGACTTCGACGTAGCGATCGCGACTCCGGACATGATGCGAGTCGTCGGCCGCTTGGGCAAGGTCCTCGGCCCGCACGGCAAGATGCCCTCCCCCAAGGCCGGAACCCTGACGATGGATATCGGTCAGGCGGTCAGGGAATTCAAGGCCGGTAAGATCGAGTATCGCAACGACAAACTGGGCAACGTGGCGTGCCCAATCGGCAAGCGCTCCTTCGGTGCGGCGGATTTGCTGGCTAACCTGACTGCGATCATCGAGCATCTCGAATCGGTCAAGCCACCCTCCTCCAAGGGGGTGTTTATTCGCAGGGCATTTCTCTCGGCGTCGATGTGCCCGGGAATTCCACTCGCGGTGTAGGTGGCGAAAATGGTCAACGAACTGAATACGTACATGCGCGAGGAGTTGGTCCGCGAGGTGAGCGGATTCGAGAGCTTCGTCGTCGTAGGGTACATGGGGCTGAACGCCGAGGAGACGCTCAGTCTGCGTCGGAACGTGCGCTCGCAATCGCTGCGGCTGCGTATGGTTCCTAATCGGATCGCACGAATCGTCTTCGAGGAGGCCGGCATCGCTGGCCTCGATCAGTGCCTCGAGGGGCCGTCGGCGCTGATTTCCGGGTCCGATCCGATCGAGCTGAGCAAGGCGGTTGCCGGTTTTCAGAAAGATACCAAGGAGAAGCTTCAGATCAAGGGAGCCTTCGTCCAGGGACAGGTGCTGGACAGGGGTGCCGTCAACAGGCTCTCCAAGACGCCTCCTCGTGAGGTGTTGCTGGCCAAGATCATCGGGTCGATCCAGTCCCCGGTGACCAAGGTGGTGCGCTGCATCAAGTCCCCGGTTGAGAATATGGCTCGACTGATCAATGCAGTTGCGGAAAAGAAGCAGGGCGAAGAGAACTAAAAGAATACAGGGCCTCAAGGGCTCTGGTGGTCAAGGTGCGAGGAGCATAGATATGTCGGAAGCGGCAGTCGAAGAAAAAGTGGAAGTCGTCGTGTCTGACAGCGTGAAGGGTCTGCTGGACAACGCGTCTGAGCTGAATAGCGAAGACAAGGGTGTCCTGATCCTCGAGCTGGTCAAGGGCATGACGGCACTCGAGTTGGTTGATACAGGCAAGCTGATGGAAGACGTCTTCGGCGTTTCTGCCGCGATGCCGGTTGGTGGCATGATGATGCCCGGGCCGGGTGCTGGCGGCGACGGAGGTGAAGTTGCTGAGGTCAAGACGGACTTTGACGTCCATCTGTCGAGCTACGGTGACAAGAAGATCCAGGTGATCAAGGCCGTCCGCGGTCTGACCGGCTTGGGCCTCAAGGAGGCCAAGGCGTTGGTCGACGGCGCGCCCAGTACCGTAAAGGAAGGCGTGCCGAAGGACGAGGCCGAGAAGATGAAGGCGGAGCTGGAAGCCGCCGGGGCAAGCGTCGAGCTCAAGTAGTTCGTTGTTAGTCGCTTCTTACGGCATGCGCGTGTCCAAGCGCGCGTTTAGCGTTGCCATAGGTGTCTTTGAGATACCTACGGCGCGGTCATTGTTTGCGCAGACTTAGCGCGTCCTTCGACAAGCGGAGGTGAGTCCAGATGGGTGGCAGCGGTACGACCATAACCAAAGATCGAAAAAACCACTCATGGAATCTCGATAGTTGGCCAACCAAGACATATGGCCAGCAACGGGACGTTTTGCCGATCCCGAATCTGATCGAGCTTCAGATCAAGAGTTACGGGGATTTTCTGCAGTACGAGGCTCCTCCGGATAACCGTAAGCTGCAGGGGCTCGAGGGGATCTTGCGGGAGAGCTTTCCGATCGAGTCATTCGATGGGCGCTTGGAACTGCAGTATCTCTACCACGAGTTCGGCAAGCCGCGCTACACCCCGGAGGAGTGTCGGCGGTTGCGCCTGTCCTATGGCGTGCCGTTCAAGCTACGGCTGAGGGTGGTGC
>CAZANL010000651.1:0-3252 GCA_964486115.1 uncultured Planctomycetota bacterium | reverse complement strand
CAGGAGGCGGTGTTTTTCCTCAATCGTGGATATACACTGCTGGAGCTGGGGCGGCCGGCGGATGCGGCAAAGGACCTGCGCAAGGCACTGCAACTGAATCCGTCCAACAGCAGGGCGCTGGCGGTGCTGGGCACCACCCTCTTCAAGCTGGGGCGGCGTGACGAGGCCTTGCGCCTGTTGGAGAAGGCTCACAAGTTGCACCCCGAAGACGCCAAGACCCTGGCGAATCTGGGTGATGTCTTGCGCAAGCTGGGGCGGCTCGACGAAGCGATTAGCCGCCTGAGTCAAGGGATCGACAGAGAGCCGACGTTCTGGCTGCTGTATTGCTATCGGGCGATGTGTCACCAGGACCGTCTCGACTGGAAAACTTCACTACCGGACGCTAACCGCGCCGTCGAGCTCAACCCGCGTAACCCCCGCTGCTGGCTGGTTCGCTCGATCACCAGGGGGCAGCTGGGTTGGTGGAGTGAGGCCCACGCCGATGTGCTCGAGGGGCTCAAGCGATCCCCGAACTGGACTGCCCTGCGGCTGCAGCTGGCCCGCTGTCTGGTCGGTCTCAAACGCCTGAAAGAGGCGGAGCGGGAGCTGCGGGATGGTTTCGCCAAGACCCGGGGTCCGCTCTTCCTCTATGAGATCGCTCAGCTGTGCGAGGCGCGCCGGGATCTGACGGGGGCGGAGCGAGCTTATACCGATGCGATCAAGGTTTCTCCCCGATTTGCTGACGCCTACGGCATGCGAGCTCGGGTCCGCTCGATGCTTGGTCTGCGTCAGCAAGCACTGGCGGACTACGACAAGGCGATCGACGAACTCGGGGTCGATTTCTACACGTACCTGGCCAACCGAGGGATGCTCAAGCTCGAGCTCAAGCGTCCGATGGCTGCCGAGAAGGACTTTCGCCTGTCGCTGTCCAAGAGGCGCACCTATGACTTCGGGCAGTATGGCCTGGGGCTGTCGCTGATCCAGCAGGGAAAGACCAAAGAGGGGCGCGCGGTCCTCGAGGGGCTGCTCGTCGAACAGCCCAAGTCGCGCTGGGCCCGGGCTGCCGAGAAGGCGCTGGCGGGGGGGTAACTAACTGGCCGCGCCCTTGGGAACGTTGGGGTTGGGCAGTAGAAGGTCGGGGGCGTGTTTGAGCAGGTTCCAGGCTCGTTTGCGGGGTAGCTTGAACAGGACCTTGAGCCGCTGAAGGAACTTCTTCGGGCGCATGTAGAATCGCCGCATCGCGATCAACTCGGCGCGCTCCAGTTCCGCGTGGGTCCAGCCGTCGGGCTGGTAGACGAAGCCCCAGTTGATGGTGTACTTGGAGAGGTCGTCGGTGCGCAGCTTGCCGTGCTCCAGCGCCAACTCGTAGATCTGCGATCCTGGCCACGGTGTGAAGCGGTGCCACAGCGCGTAGTCCGGATCCACGGCACGCACAAACTGCATCGTGTCGTATGCTTCTTCTTGGGTCTCGGTCGGAAAGCCGATCATCACCGACAGGAAGCTTTCGATTCCGGCCTTGCGTACCATTTTTACCGCGGAACGAACCTGATCCAGATCGGTGCCCTTGTGCACCAGCTTGAGTATTCGCGGCGTGGCTGACTCCATGCCGAAGAAGACCTGGTAGCAGCCCGCCCTGTTCATCTTGTCGAGCAGCTCCTGGTCGACAAGGTCGACCCGGGTCAGGCAGGTCCACGGGATGCCCAGGTTCTCCTCGATCATTGCGTCCAGCAACTCCATGCAGTTCTCACGGTCGTACGTGAATACGTCGTCGTAGAACTGGATCGAGTCCATCCCATACGTGTTCTGCATCATTCTTATATCGCGAAGAGACCGCTCGACCGAGAAGCTGCGGAAGCGGGTCTTGAACGAGATTGGCGACATGCAGAAGGAGCAATTGAATGGGCAGCCACGGGTCAACATCATCTCGTGGATCGCATCTCCACGGAGGTGTGCGGGGGCGGAGTAGAGGCCCATCGGCAGCAGGTGCAGCGCAGGGTTCGGGAGGTCGTCCATCGACGGGACCTCCTTGCGTCGCCGGTTGATCTTGATCTCCCCGTGGCGGTTCTTCCAGATCAGGCTCTCGATCGCGGCGGCCTCGACGTCGTGCTGCTCGGGGGGCAGCTTCTGCTGGATCAGTGCTAGCAGCTCGGTGAAGCAGTGTTCTCCCTCGCCCCGGACCGCGTAGTCGCAGACCTTGCCCGGCGTCATCTGGTACTCCGGCTGGGCCGTGCAGGCGATGCCTCCGAAGACGACGGTCACGTTTGGCAGCCTCTCTTTAGCCAGTCGGGCCACGGTGTGGCAGTTGTCCTGGCTGTGGGTGAAGGCCTGAAAGCCGAGGATCTGCGGCCGGAAGTCATCGATGGCTTCGAGCACGTCCTCACGGGACAGCAGCAGCGCTTCGGCGTCGATGATCTCGACCTGATGGCCCAGGGATTCGGCGATGGCCGCGATGTAGGCCAGCCCGAGCTGGGGATACACCGGGTAGAGCGCCTTGGTCTTGCCCATCCGCTCCTGACGCGGGAACGGCGGGATGATCAGCTGGACCCGCATGACGCTTTGATTATAGGGCAGTTGAGCGAGTTGAATCTACCCCACTCGACATTTCCGTGGGCTCTGAGCGGTCGAGGAAGGACTTCCTCTGGGCTCGTGCGGGAGGGCTTCGGCAACAAAAAAAGGAAGCCCGAGAAACTGGCGGCCCTGGTCGTCGGCATGGTGTCCGACACCGCCCCTCCCCGGCTTCCTTGTTGAGTGACCGAGGTCCGCCGATGGGGGTCACCCTTTTGTCACGGTCAGCTCATTTCCTGGTCATTTTCCGGGGCGTCTTCGTGAAGCGCTTCACCTCGTTTAAGCCTCAGCGCGACCTCGGCGGTCTGCAGCTGGCCTCTTTCGGTAGGGGAGTGGGCTGCAGTGTAACGGGCAGCCGCGATCAGAAACACGTTCGCCTCTGGGCTGGGCGCCCATTCGCGGTACTGGCGGACGGCGGCTTCGAGGCACTGCAGCGTGTGGAAGTCGAAGTCCTCTCGCACGGTGGCACGTGCCATCGTGTCGATCAGCGGTCCGACGGGGTGGTCTTGGCCGAGGTAGGTTGCCACGATGCGCGCCGCCTGTTCTACCTCGGCTCGCTGATCGAGGCTCGTCAGGAAGCTGGCCAGCAATGTCCGTGGATCGGTCTCGGTGTGATCTGCCGGCCCGGGCAGATGGGCCGGGGGAACATTGAGGAAGCGGTTGTGGTAGACCGCGATCGCGCCGTGCACCACCCCACGGACCAGGTCT
>CAZANL010000650.1:0-3252 GCA_964486115.1 uncultured Planctomycetota bacterium | reverse complement strand
CACCGAGCGTGACCTGAATCTGCTGGGGCCGGTCACCCCGCTTGATGGTCAAGACGGTCTTGTCGCCTGCCAGCATCGTCGACGTCAGCTGGTTGAGCGACTCCTGATTGGTGATCGTTGTTCCGTCCACCGCAGTCACCACATCCCCCACCAGCAAACCCGCCTTCTGCGCCGGCGACCTGGGGCCGACCTTCGCGATCGGGACCCCACTGTGCGTGGCGGCGACCGGCGCCTTGACCCGCAGCCCGAACGGCGATGCCCCGCCGACCTGTTTCATCGAAACCGACAGCGTCTCGCGTTTGCCACCGCGAAGGATCACCAAGGTGGCGGACTCTCCGTCCCGCTTGCTCTTGATCACAGCGTTGAGCTGCCCTCTGCTGGGTGTTCGGATCCGGTCAAAGACGACGATCACGTCACCCTTGACCACACCAGCTTTCGCAGCCATGGAGCCCTCACGGACCGCCAGCACTTGACAACCGTACTGCCGGGAGAGCTTGTCGAAGATCGCACCGAGATAGCCCGCATTCTTCCTTGGACCCTCGGGAGCATATATCCGAGCCGTCTCGATCGTCTTGTAGTCGAGAGGGATCTCCTCTGCCGCCAGCGGGACGGCAAGCAGGAAACTGAGTGCCAGCATTTTCCAGGTCATGCCGATTCAACACCGACTGCGGCGGGATGGCTCGCGCTATTTCGAGTGGCGAAAATCCAGCAAACAACCACCGGAGACGAACCGTGAAGGAGCAGGCGGCTAGCCCACTTCAACAGATTCTGCTAGCTGACGACTTCCAACTCCAGCTCCGGCACCGGCGCTGAGATTGGCTGCGCCGCGGCCTTCGCGGTGACCGGTTGCACGCGCAGGCTACCGAGGTTCGGGATCAGCGAGTGCCATCCGACATAGAAGAATCCTATCGCGAACAGGCTGAGAAACGGCAGCGACAGCCAGCGACCGACTGCAACCGCCTGAGCCAGGGTCACCAGCATGTAGAACCCGAAAGACAGCTCCAGTACCGGCAGCAGCCACTTGGTCGAGCCCTTGTACCGCTTGCCTTTCCAATCACCAGTGCGTCCCTCGATATTGTGCTTCGGGGTCCGAACGAATTCCGACTGATGACCGAACAAGCCTTCCAGCGTCGCCTTGGCATTGCTGAAGACGATGCCAATCCCCAGTGAGATCAGCATCGGCAGGTACTTCATCCGATCCCGGTAGCTCATCGGATAGGCCTGCTTCTGGCTGTGGTGGTAGAAGGCGAAGATGCTGGTCGTGGCCGCCAGGAACAGCGGCAGATCGATCAGCATGGCCTCCCAGAGTTGTGTGTGGAATCGCAGCGAGATCACCGGATAGAGCAAGAGCACCATCGCGATCATCAGCGAATAGGAGGCGCCCATCGTCAGATGGAAGGTCGCTTCGATCTTGCAACGCAAGGGGGCGCTGCTGCGCCAGATCGTGCCGAGGATCTTCTTGGCCACCTGCACGGTGCCCTTCGACCAGCGATGCTGCTGACTCTTGAAGGCGTTCATGTCCACCGGAACTTCCGCCGGCGTGACCACGTGATCCAGAAAGAGAAACTGCCAGCCCTTGAGTTGTGCACGGTAGGACAGGTCCATGTCCTCGGTCAGGGTATCGTGTTCCCAACCACCAGCGTCCGGGATCACCGAGGCACGCCAGACACCGGCGGTCCCGTTGAAGTTGAAGTAGCGGCCCGAACGGTTGCGCGCCGCCTGCTCGATGACAAAGTGGCCGTCCAGGAAAATCGACTCCAGCTTGGTCAGCAGTGAGTAGTTCTGGTTGAGATGCCCCCAGCGGCTCTGCACCATCCCAACGGTCGGGTCAGTGAAATAGTGGACCGTCTGGTCGAGGAAATCGGGGGAGGGGACGAAATCGGCGTCGAAGATGGCAATGAACTCGCCGGTGGCGTAGGCCATCGCCTCGTCCAGCGCACCGGCCTTGAAGCCCTGACGGTTGTCGCGATGGATCAACTCGATGTCAAAACCACGGGCCTCGTACTCGAGCACCTTCGCCTTGGCGATCTCGGTCGTCTCGTCGGTGGAATCGTCCAGCACCTGAATCTGCAGCCTGTCCCGCGGATACTCCAGCTTGCAGACGGCGTCGACCAGTCGCTCGACGACATACATCTCGTTGAAGATCGGCAACTGAACCGTCACGCGCGGCATACGACCCTGCGGAAACCGTTCCGTCACTCGGGGCGTACAATGGCTGTACTTGTAGTACAGGTACAGCATCAGATAGCGATGCATACCGAAGATCGACAGCATCCCGAGCACACCAAAATAGAGCCCGAGAATGACCTGGTCACTCAATGGAATCCCCTCTTCTAAGCCTGCATGGGTTGATTGAGCAAGGGAATGGACTATCTCCCCCTGTGAAAGGAACGAGGAGATTCCGACAAAAGTTCCGCCCAGGCCAGAAATAAAAGTGGATTTGCCAGGCCGGGGTGAGTGTGGCATCCTGCCCAGCCATGTGCGACCAGGACCTCTCGGCCTACGACTTCGACCTGGACCCCTCGTCAATTGCACAACATCCTACTGACAAAAGGGATGCGTCTCGCCTGCTGATCCTCTCCCGCAAGAGGGGGAGCTGGACCGAGAAGTCATTCGCCGAACTGCCCAGCTTGCTACAGTCGGGGGACCTGCTTGTCCTCAACGACGCCCTCGTGGCCCCAGCTCGGCTGTACGGGACCCGGCCTACCGGAGGAAAGGTGGAGTTGCTGCTGCTCGCCCCAGCAGGGGAGGACCGCTGGAGCGCCATGGCACGAGCCGCGCGAAAGCTCCGGCCGGGCGAGCGGATCTCGATCGAGGGTGGGGTGCTGGAGTTGACCGTGGTCGAGCGAATCGAGGGCCTCTATCTGGTCTCAGGCCTACCCGGGGGCTGGGAGAGCTTGGCCGGCATCGGGCGGGCACCGTTGCCTCCCTACATCAAGCGGACGGCATCCGACCCCCACCGTGCGGAGGATCTGGCTCGGTACCAGACGATCTACGCCAGCGCGCCTGGCGCGGTGGCTGCCCCCACCGCTGGCTTGCACTTCACGCGGGAGATCTTCGATCGTCTCGCCGAGGGCGGCATACAGACCGCATCGGTCAGCCTCACCGTCGGACTCGGCACGTTCCTGCCGGTCAAGACCGAGCGGATTACGGACCACCCGATGCACGCCGAAGCCTACACCTTCCCCCGGGCTACTGCGGAAAAGATCAACGCCGCCCGGGCCGAGGGGCGCCGAGTCATCGCGGTTGGAA
>CAZANL010000649.1:0-3256 GCA_964486115.1 uncultured Planctomycetota bacterium | reverse complement strand
GGGGACTCGCGATCAGGGTCCCAATACTCCAGCGATCACCGTCACCAACAGCACAACAGTAAAAACCAGACCCATCACCACCCCATAAACAGCTCGTCCCATGCCACGCTTGCTGTCATCCTGGCGGATCTCCCGGATCGCCAGCAGGCCGACGATCAGGGCAAACGGCGCCGGTACGCAGAGCACCGAAAGCAACCCCAGATAACCGGCCACGATCGATAGCACGGTGCGCCCCACCGGGAGCACCATGCGCAGCGCCAGGTCGTCCGTGGGCGCTGGAGCGGGATCCTCCAGCGCCGACTCCGGCTGCCGCCCGTCCAGCCACTCATTGCAGAAGCGGCACTTGGTTGCCGACTCCTGGATATCCTCACTGCAGAACGGACAGGGCTTGAGCATGACTTCCCCTCACACTGCACAACTGACACGCAAGTCTTCCGGTCGCTATTCACGTACGGAAGCGACACGCTTCAGCTGATCCTGCCCGGTTTGGCCTATTGATGCCAGCCCATTAATTCGTGCCAGCCCGATTGAAGGGCAAACCCGGATCACTGGATGAGCGATACACGGCATTGCTGATCCTCGCGCAGCTAAGCGTCAGCGCGACCAGGACGGTTCGGGGCAGCTGGCGCTCGCAGATCTTCTAGGGCACCGAAACAGAGCTGCGCGCGATCGTCAATCGGGTGAGCGAGGCATGAAGGGCAAGAGCAGGCGCCCTCGTGCTGCTGGGCCAGCTGGCGCACAGGCCCTGGTGACACGAAGCTGGACGCATCTGGATCACCACTTCCGCGTGTTACCCACCATTCTTGGCTGACTTCTCGGACTGATCCTCGGGGATGATGATCGCGCCGGCATTCGTGAGGGGCTCCTCCCCATCCTTCGCCCGCTGGATCAGGTCGTTCATGTCGTCGATCCGACTGGTGAACCGGTTGGCGCTATCCAAGCGCTGGATCTGTGCGATCAGCTGGCTGGCGTCAAACCAGCGCTCCCGGACGAGCAGCCTCTTCAACGTCTTCTCCCGTCCGTCGATCAGCCCCTCGAGACGCTGGTCGATCTTGTGACTCAGGGCGTAGGCCTTGTCTTTCCAGCCCTCGACATCCTTGACGCCGACCAGCTCGAAGCGGAAACGGTCCACCGCGGCATGGGCCGCTGCAAAATCCTCCTGGCCCAGCGCGGCGTCGACGTCCCGCTCAGCCGAAGACAGCTTGCGAGCCATCGGACCCGGAGGCGCCTTTTCGCTCACCACCGGTTGGGCGACCTTCCGGGCCAGGAGCCTCGCTCCGACACGCGCTTCTTCGACCCGCTCCTGGGTCTTGAACATCCCGCCGACATGCATCAGAAGCAGCACCAGGCCGACCGTCGAAACGCCCCAGACCACGACCAGGACGGTGGTTTGCTGTATTTTCCTGGATATCTTCCCCCAAGGTCTGCCTCTCCGATGCTGTCGGCGGCGACGCGGGCTGTCGAGTCGAAGGGACATATCATGCTCCTCATCTGTGCATATGGACGGTATCAACTCCAGAAAAGACAGTTCCCTCCGCACTGATAATACCCCCAGGAAAAATGGAGGATTATTCAGACGCAGCCGCGGAGAGCCCCCCGGCAATGATCGAGCAGCAACTGGACCTCCTCCTGGAGTTCCTCTTCGGTGCTCACCGTTTCCCGCAGTTCAGACATGATCCACCCCCGCAGTTTCTTGCGAGCGTGGTCCAGTTGTCGCTCGACCGCTTTCTCGGTCAACCCGTAGCGCTCGGCCAACTCCTGGTATGTCGGCTGGAACTCCACCGAGGCGGGGCCCACGTGATATTCATGGAGCAGGGTGAAGTAGTTTGTCGGGTTGCCACGAGAGTTACGCTCTTCCTGGTACTGCCGCAAACGCTCGAACGCCGCCTTGAGGATCCGATCGACGTAGTCCTTGTCGAAGGCCGTCTCCGCCTCCTCGGCGTTGGGGTCCTCCACGTTCTCGTGGAGGCTGGAAATCCGCCGGGTCTTCCCGCGGAGGCGACTGATCGAGCCACTCACGACCCGATGGAGCGCGCTCCATCCGCGCTTCGAACTGAGCGAGCGATAACGCTTGTAGCGAAAGTTGCGTAAGGCCCCGGACAGGTAGTGACGAAACCGGCCCTTGGTCTGGTCCGCCCCGTCCAGTTTGCCAAGAACCCAGGCCGCCATGAACTCGTCCGACCATTCCGCGGCCGTCGTCGAGTCCGGCGCGTGCCGATTGAAATAGTTGACGATCACATCGCGGTAGGTGGCATACAGATAACGCCAGGCTTCTTCGTAGCGGCTGTTATCCGGGGAGCGGCCGAGTCTGACGAACGTCCAGCGAGTCTTGTGCAAGCCGTCCTGCTGTGGGGCGCCGACATCAGGCTTTCCTTCCTCTGGCTCCTGCTTTTGTTCTGTCTGCGACATCACCCAGCAGCATAAACTACCCGAAGATGAAAGCCCATACCGTTCGCGACTGGTTCGATGTCGCTGTGCTGCGACAGATTCGCGGTTTAGAAGTGGTGGATGCCGGTCTTGCAACCGATCGCCTGCGGATTGCCGAGATGATCCGGGATCGCGATCTTGTCTATTTTCAACTAGAGGTGATTTATCAGGGAGAGCGGTTGCATCAGGTCCTCTGCTCAGAACTGTCTCTCATGGACAGCGAGGGCTTCATCATCGACTCGATTCCGCCACGAGACACGCTCGACGTGACGCTCGAGAAGGGTCAGTGTGGAATCGGCGGCGTGATGTTCTCGATCTACGACGACTTGAAACCGGTAAAGCTCTGGCTCGACACCGGACACAACCACACCGACAGCAAGGACTCGATCTTGCTCGAGATTCCGCTGAGCGGGGTGGAAGGCCGCAGGCCGGTGACCTGGCAGGAAGAAGCAGCGCTGAACCTGGACACGCAACTGAATGCGGAGACGGCCGAGGGGGAGGGAGTGCTGCCCTTGTTCGAGACCGAGGCCCTGATGTCGGCCGTCTCGAAGTCACTAGGCATGCCACACAAGAAAATCAGCACGGGCTACATGTTCCGGGTCGGGCTGCCCGATAGTCGCTCACAGTACGTGATGATGAGTTTTTCGGGGAAGGACCAGGACGGGGCCGATCTGATCAAGTTCCTCACCCTCTGCGCACCAGTCGGAGAGGGAGCGCACCACGAGGAGTTCCTCAAAGCAAACCCCCGGCTGTCCTACGGGGGAATCGGCGTGGCGCGGATCGAGACGGATGATTTCTACGTGGTGACCAACACACAGCTCGTCGCGAC
>CAZANL010000648.1:0-3274 GCA_964486115.1 uncultured Planctomycetota bacterium | reverse complement strand
GATTAGTCGCCCACCAATCAAGATCTTGGCGGGAGGACCAACTCTAGTTCGCGGTCAGCGCTCGGCAGTGTCGACTCTTGTGCCCGCAGGTAGGTCTGGGTGACGAGGCTCGTCAGGCGAGCGTGGAACAGGTCGATGAAGACCCCGAGGAGAGCCCCTGTCAGTTTCCCCAGGGGCCGTGCACGTCGGACAGCGTTCTTGCGAAGCAGCTCGCGAACCTCGTGGGTGAAGAACGGCTTGGTGCACTCCTTGCCTCCGGGGCGGGCCTTCCCGCTGCGGATTGCCTGCAGGAAAGCGGCCTTGGTCTGACCGGGAGCTTCTGTCCAGGTGTAGCCCACCTGGTCGGTGTGGGTGTCCGAGCCGCCGATGACAAAGCGGGAGAGGCGGCGTGCGATTGCTGAGGCGATGCGATTCTGATAGGGCAGCACCGAGCCGTTTCGTCCTTCGATGACCGGGAAGTGGTCGCGCACCAGGCGCACCAACTCGACCAGGCGCGACGGAGACCAGCGTCGCCCCTCGGCATCCCAGATCGGGTGGTTGAGCACATAGAGAATGCCTTCGCGCTTGAGATAGCTGACAAGTCGGATCAGGTCGCGGCGACGGTTCTGGATTTCGCTGTGCTGTCGGCGGGTGATGCCGAGGACCGACAGGTGCAACTCATGTCCTGAATTCGGACAATAGGTCGTCACTTCTTCGCCTGTGATCACGCGAGGGCCCAACTCGGGGTGCTCATCCAGCAGCTGCTGGCAGCCGTCGAGCGTGTCATGGTCGGTGATAGCAATGTAATCCATTCCGGCGTCCATCGCGCGTTGGGCGATCTTGGCCGGGGCGGAGGCCGCTTGAATTGGGGTCTTCAAGCGACCGTACCGCAGGATCTCGTGGGAGTGATGGGAGTGGACGTGTAAATCGGCACGCCGGAAGATAGGGTCACTCGCGGAACGCATACAACTCCCTTCTACCCCTCCTACTATTAAGTATAGCGTGGGTCGAGTCTGGTCGCCAAGACGCGATCTTCTTTGAACTGGTCGGGCCTGGCGCATATCATGTCCGGACTCTAGCCGCTTACCGGAGATCAGAGGATGGAATGTCCTGTCTGTCATGAGCCGTGCAATGTCGGTCCACGTGGGGGCTTCGTGGGGTGTCCCAACGGATGTGATGTTGCGCTCGACGACACCGGAACTCCCACGGAGAAGATCTGCCTGACCTGTCCCGAGTTCGAGGACTGCGTGATGGCTTGCGCCGATTACGAGCGCTGGATTGCCGAGCAACGCGCCGAGGTGGGTAGAGATCTGCAAGGCGTCGGTTTGGCGGACGGGCCCGAACCGCCGGAGCCGTCTCACTTTCAGCGCAAGCGGATGCCGAGGGAGACGACCACATCCTTCGAGACCCGCAGCGACTTGCCGAACACGACGAAGAAGAAGAAGACGGTTCGCAAGCCGCTGATCAAGATCGACGGTGCGAATATCCGTTCTCTAGAGACGATCACTACCCGTCTGAAAACGAGGCTCGAACAACTCACTGGCGACCGGAAGATCCCCCTTGAGAACCTCGAAATTCTAATCGTCGAGAAGGTCAACTGAGCCAGGACCCGTCGGGCAGTCAAAACGGGAGTGATCCTCTGCCGGATGACGAGCCGCCCCTGGTCGACCCGTCGCCAGAGTTGCGATCGCGCTTCATCGCGCTGGGCGGGTTGGTCTACCTGATTTTTTTTCTCTCCGCAGTCTACTGGAACCAGAAGCTGAGCGAGCCGCGTTCGTTCATCCTGCTCTCTGAGGGATATACCCCCGCATTGCTCCAGCAGACGTTGATCAACATCGGCTTGGGGGCGGTTGCGGGGCTCGGCATCGTCGGCCTGTTCCGGATGTTCAGGTCCTTGCCCTTGCTCAAGGCGTTAGAAGAGGAGATCGCCAAGTTGCTCGGTGCGGTCGACTGGCAGGCGGCGTTCTACTTGGCGCTCTTCTCGTCGGTGGGAGAGGAGGCATTGTTCCGAGGCGCGATGCAGAACGCGTGGGGCATTCACTGGACCAGCTTGTCGTTCGGGATGCTCCACATCCTGAATCAACGGGTCTGGTACTGGATGGTGCTGGCGTGGGGGATGGGTTATCTGCTGGGCTATCTGTATCTCTGGACCGGTGACCTGGTGGCTCCGATCTGCTGCCACTTCGTGATCAACTTCATCAACCTGCAATTGATCGGTCGCCGCGCGCGCGAGATGGGCTACCAGTAGATCCGACAGGTGAACGGGCTGCCGCTCTGGATGCGGTCGGAGCCCATTCAGGTCAGCTTCAGAAGCGGGCTTGTTCGGCTTCCCCCACGCGGTTGATCATGTACTTGATCGCGGGCGGGCCGACGAGGAACAGGACCAAGGTGCTCCCAGCGACCACCGTCAGGCAGTCTTGGCCCAGTTGCTGCGGGATCGTGCCCAGCTTGCTCAGCCGTTCGTTGGCCGACAAGGCCAGCGCCATCACGACACCCCCTTGGCTGAGCAGTCCCAGGCCGAGGTGGTTGCGCACTTTCCGTTCAGAGCCAGCGGCCCAGGCTCCGCCCATGGCCCCGAGCCACTTGCCCAGAGATCTGGCCAAGACGTAGGCGCCACCCAGCAGGCCGATCGACTTGAGGTGGGACAGCTGAATGCTGGCCCCGACGAGGACGAAGAACAGTATGTAGAACGGAGGCATGAAAGCCGCGAGGCTCTCAGAAACTCGGTTGGACACGATTCGGTTCCGGTTGGTCAGTGTCATGCCAGCGCTCAGCGCGACCAGCAGTTCGGACAGATGGAACTGCGTCGACAGGCCTGCCGCCAGGGCGAGTGCTCCGAGAGTGAGCACCAACACCTCGCCTCGGTTGCGCAGTCGCTTGGCCAGGACGGCCAGCAGCCAGCCTATTCCGATGCCCAGTAGCGGGGAGAGCAGTATCTCACGGGCCGCGCCGGCCAGCGCTCGTGTGGCGCTGATCGAAGAGTGTTCGCTGACGGTCCAGGCCGCGAAGGGTAGCGCGATCCCAAAGCCCACCAGGCCGATCATGCCATCGATGCCCATGACGGCGAGCAGTGTGGTGGTGGCTGGACCCTTGGCCCTCAGCTCGCGGAGCATTGCCGCGGTGGTCGTGGGGGCGGTGGGAACTGCGAGCGTGGCCAGCAGCAGCGCTAGCGCGAACCTGTGCTGCGTCGCGACGAGCATCACCGTGGCTCCCACCAGCAGAAATGTGGCCAGCGATTCGGCGATCGCGATAAGGAAGGTCGATCGGCCGAGCTTCTTGAGCACCTCGATCTTCA
>CAZANL010000647.1:0-3274 GCA_964486115.1 uncultured Planctomycetota bacterium | reverse complement strand
GCGAAGTGCAGCTTCTGGATGAACTTGGCCACCATGCCCCAGTAGAGCCAGACCGCGAAGGCGCAGAGCAGGTTGGGGATCGAGATCCAGAGGTTGATGTTCGCGATGCGCTTGCCGGTCGATTCCCAGAAGGACTCGTCCTCGACGTCCCATCGCTCGGGTGTGCGGGCCCCGACTGAACTCATGACTTGATCAGCTCCTCTCGGACCTTCTCGATCGGTGGGCGGTCAGCTCCACAGGTACAGGGCACTGCGTCCGTCGCAGCCTCCCGCAGCTCGATTCCCTCAAGGAGCTCCGGTGCGGTCCGCTTGACCATGTTTCGTATCGTCTGGTGCATCCAGACCAGGCAGCCGGCCGAGAGCACGGTGAAGAACATCCAGCAGGTGGTCCAGATACCGGTGCCCTCGAGCAGGTAGCCGAACAGGATCGGGCAGAAGAAGCCGCCCAGCCCGCCGAGCACGCCGACGATGCCGCCGACGACGCCGACATCGTTCGGAAAGTAGTCCGGGATGTGCTTGTAGACCGCCGCCATGCCGATGCCCATCGCGATACCGACGACGAAGACCAGGCCGGTGAAGATCCAGATGTTGGCCTGGAAGTAGATGTGCGTCACGCCGCGGGCCAGGAGCTGCTTCTTCTTGACGGTGTCGCCGGCCTTGACGACGGGTTCCTGCCAGAAGGTGGAGGTCGGCCAGATCAGCTGTCCCTCGCGCTTGGCGTCCAGGCCCGACGTGTCCTTCTTGATCAGGTCGTAGGCATTGCCCGCGGCAACGATCCGGGTCGTGCTGACCTCGGTCACCGTACCGGCCTTTGCCGCCATCACACCCTGCCCCGGCGACTGGATGTCCATTCGCGGGAAGATCAGCAGGACGCAGCAGATCGGGCAGGAGGCCAGCACGCCGTACATCACGATGCGCGCGCCCCACCTGTCCGACATCCAGCCACCCAGCGCGCGAATCACACCGGAAGGAAAGCTGAAGATCGCCGCGAGAAGGCCCGCGGTGGCGATCGGCGTGGCGTACGCGTTGACGTAGTATGGCACCAGCCACTGGGAGAGCGCGACGAAGCCGCCGAAGACCAGGAAGTAGTACATGCCGAAGCGCCAGACCCGCATGTGCTTGAGCGGCGCCAGGCGCTGCGCCAGCGTGAATCCCGCGCCTTGATCGACCTTGCGCTCGTACGTGAACAGGTAGAACAGGAAGGCGGTCAGCACCAGACCCGCAGCATAGATCTTGGGCAGCGTGCGCCAGCCGTCGATGTAGCCTCCGGCGGTCAACGACTTCAGCACCGACGGCGCGACGAGCAAGGTGATCGCGGCGCCCGCGTTACCGGCGCCGAAGATCCCGAGCGCGGTGCCCTGGTGTTGCTTCTCGAAGAAGATCGCGGTGTAGGCGATGCCGACCGCGAAGGACGCGCCGCAGAGACCGAACCCGAGGCCGGTGAGCATGAACCCCGTGTAGCTATTGACCATGCTGACCATGTACATCGGCACCGCGGAGAGCAGCATCAACAGCGCGAAGATCTTGCGGCCGCCGTACTTGTCCGTCATCACACCGACGGGCAGGCGCATCAGCGCGCCGGTCAGCACCGGAATGCCGATCAGCCAGCCGATCTGCGACTTGCTCCACTCGAAGGCGCCGTTGTCGATCAGGAATGTGATCAGGACACCGTTCAGCATCCAGCACGCGAAGCAGATGGTGAAGGCCAGCGTGTTCATCGCCAGCACCGTGTAGGCCTGCCGTTTCTCGGTGGGTTCGGTCATCTGACGCTACCGGAGATTCCGAGCCTTACGGTTCCAGTTCCAGCGCACGACCTGCGGCTTGCGCCAGAGGTACGGATTGGGGATGACCAGAATGTGCACCAGCCTGGTGAAGGGGAAAAAGGCCATGATCGCGTAAGCACTGACGATGTGGATCTTCACGCCGAGCGGCATGCCGACGATGTAGTTGATGTTCGGGTTGAGCTTGATCAGCGACCAGAGGTATGGGTTGGCCGACGCCGCGAACCACGAGCTGCCCCAGCCGTGAAAACAGGCGATGTAGACGCCGGTGAACAGCTGCAGGCCGAGCATCGCGTAGAGGATCCAGTCGGCGATCGTCGTGTTGATCCGGACCTTCGTCTCGCGCACCCGGCGGATGATGATGTTGATCAGGCCGATCAGCGCGAGCAGACCGAAGATCAGCGCCGAGACCTCCAGCACGTAAAGCCGCAGCGGCACACTGTTCCAGGCCAGCACGTGCCGCGGGATCAGAAAGCCGATCACGTGGCCCAGCAGGATCACCAGGATTCCGTAGTGAAACGGCACCATGCCCCAGAAGTGCGACTTGTTCTCGAGAAACTGCGACGAGAGGCTCGAGTAGGTGAACGTCTGGGCCCGGTAGCGCTGGATCGTGACGATGAAGAAGATCGCCACGGACAGGTACGGCAGCACCGCAAACAGAAAGGTGTCCATGAAGTGGCTCAGATCAGGCATCGCACCCTCCACACCCACCATCTCTCGTTTCGCACTCCGGGCTCCGCACGAGCGAAGCGGGTCCATGTTGGATTCCGCTGATTGGCATCTCGCTCGGACTGCCAGGGTGCCGAGTGGTCACGACCAGCCGGATCGCCTCGAGGATCCAGCCGTACGGATTGTCCGAATCGGCGAGGGCTGCCAGCATCTTGTCCAGCGTCGGGCGCAGCGCCTCGCGCGAGAGTGCGGCGGCGTGCGCTTCCTCGATTCTGCCGGCGAGCTGCAGTACGTGCATCAGGTGGTCCGGCAACTCACAGGACTCGGGCAGGCCATGCTCGCGCAGCTGGTCGCGCATGTAGACCAGGAAGGTCCCCCGCTCGTACTGCTCGCCGAACATGTGGTAGCCGACTTCCAGCGTGACCACCGGGTTGATGTCGAACGTCCGGGTAAACTGCTCTTCGAGCTCCGCCAGGTCCTGGGACTCGGCGTGCGCGACGAACCGTTCGACGAGCTCGCCGGCCTCCGGCAGCTCGGCCGCGATCACACGCTGGCTCTCCTCTATCCGCTGCCAGAAGTCGAAGTCCGGGTACTGGACCAGACTCGCCAGGTGGTCGTACAGCTGCGTGCTGGCGTTCATTACAGACCCCTCCGCGGTCCACCGAGAAAGCCGAAGCCGACGTTTTGTTTGTGCTCCAGCGGATCGCGCATCATCTCGATCGCCTCCTCCCGGTTCGACGGCGGAATGACGAAGCGCTCGTCGAACGTGCACAGCGCGGTCAGCCGGTAGATCTCTTCTGCCTCCTCCTTGGTGCAGTCGGCGGC
>CAZANL010000646.1:0-3275 GCA_964486115.1 uncultured Planctomycetota bacterium | reverse complement strand
AACGCAGCTGACCGCCGATATGCTGTCGGTCAAGAGTCCGGCTCGCGGGATTTCGCCGCAGCAACTGGACGAGGTCATTGGAGAGACCTTATGCCGAAACCTGAGCGCAGACGACCCGCTGACCCACGGTGATCTGGGGCAGCAGTGCGAGAGCTTCGTGCCTCACCCGGGTCTTGGTCGATGGGGCATCGTCGTCAGGCCCAGCGATCTGCACCAGCTCGAAGGTTTCAACCCGCCTGTTTATGAGTTCCATCTGACACAGGAAGACCTGGAGCGCCCCTTTCCCCGGCGCTCCTTCGATCAGGAGCTGGTGGTCCACGCGCCCGAGTACCACCAGGGACAGCTGATGGACCTGGTGTCGGCGGACGAGTCTCTGCGTCGGCGAGCGGTGACGGTGCTGCGGAAAGTGGGTGATCGGGTGCGGCAGATGGCGCCCTTTTTCATCGGAACGCCGAAGGTGGTCATACACCCCGGGGGCGCGAGTGTTCACGAGCATAATGGCGCAACCGGATACGCGGATCGCTTTGCTCAGTCGCTGCGGGAGGCCTGTCTGGACGGTCTCGAGGTGCTGCCGGAGAACTTGCCGCCTTATCCCTGGTACTTTGGTGGAAAGTGGCACACTCACTATTTCGCCGCAGCCGAGGAGATCGCGTCCTTCTGCGAGACCCACGACTACCGGCTCTGCCTGGATATCTCTCACGCCCAGCTTTATTGCACGTCTCAGGGGATGCCGCTGATTGAATACGTCCGGCGGCTGAAGCACCTCGTCTCGCACCTGCACATCTCGGATGCCTCGGGAACCGATGGCGAGGGGCTGCAGATCGGTGAGGGTGACGTTGATTTCAAATCGGTGCTGTCCGAGCTGCATCCGTACACCGGGACTTGGATTCCCGAGATCTGGCGGGGTCATCAACACGGGGGTGAAGGATTTCGAACGGCGTTGATCCGCCTGGCCGAGTTGTTCTCCTCAGAGGCGCTGCCGGAGCAGCAACAGAACAAGGTCTATCGCCAGAGTCTGGTGAGCTGAGATAGAGTGGTGGAGGAGGAAAAACGATGAGTCTGAAGATCTTGATGATCACGGACAACGATCCCGCCGGGATGGCGATCGCGTTTACCCACGCGGTCAACCGTTACACTCCGCACCGAGCTCGCTTGCTCACGACGCAGGTCAAGTACGTGATGGAATACGACACTGACATCCACACGCCATCGCTGCAGGATGATGACTTCAGCGAGGTCGAGGCGCTGCTGCGTGAAGCGGATGTGATCCACTTCCACGTCCTTTTCGACGAGAACCGGATGATCGGCCCGTTTCCGGTGAGGGAGTATATCCAGGGTAAAAAGGTGATCTACCATCACCACGGGCACCCGGATTTCCTGCTCAACGCCGAGCGCTATCGCGAGCGCTATCTGGCCAACCGAAGCACCGTGCTGGTCAGCACCCCGGACCTTCGGCGCCAGCTACCCGAGGCGACCTGGATGCCGAATCTGGTCCCCCTGCGGGATCCGCGTTTTCAGCCCCGCCCCGACGACTTCCTGTCCACCAGTCCCGTTCGAATCTGCCAGGCTCCGACGCGCAAGTATCACAAGCACACCAACGAGTTCCTGGGTGTCAGCGAGTCCTTGCAGGCCCGCTTTCCCGATCAGGTCGAGTTCCGCATCATCGAGGGTTTGGCCTATGCCGAGTGCCTGCGGGCCAAGCGCCGGTGTCACGTGGTCTTCGATCACATGAACGGTCACTTCGGCATCAGTTCGCTGGAGTCCCTGGCCCAAGGCGTGCCCGTCATTGCGGGTCTGGACAAGTTCAACATCGAACAGATGTGCGCCTTCACCGGGACGGATCACCTGCCGTGGATCGTCGCACGCTCTGCAGAGGACCTCGAAGCAGAGCTTACCGAGTTGATCGAGTCGCCCGAGCGCCGGGTCGAGGTCGGACGAGCTGGGCATCAGTTCATGCACGCGCACTGGAGTGAGAGGGATGTGATGCGCGTCCTGCTGCCGTTCTACGAGGATTGACGTGACGTGTTGATGGATGGTCCAGCTGCCGGCCGGGACGGCTGCCGTCAGCGTTGTCCGGTGGTAGACGTCGTCGTCTGTCGCAATACAATCAACCCATGAAGCTCTCGGTGGTGATCCCCACGGCGGGAGGGTCTGACGCAACGCAGCGTCTGCTCAGCGCCTGGGGCGAGATCTCGCTGGATCAATCGTGGGAGTTGATTCTGGCAGCAGAACAGGTCGGAAGCCTGCCGGAGGAGATTTCGGGTCTGGTCCACTCGAGGTGTCTGGAGGCGACAGAGGTCAGCGATACGACTGGCGCCTTGAACCTGGGGCTGGGGCATGCTCTGGGGGACGTGATCCTGATCTTCGACGAGAGGACCTGGCCCACACAAGAGCTACTGGAGACGCACCTGAGGTTTCATCAGGCGAATCCGGAGGCGACCGAGTCCGCCGCCGGCCCCGTTGTCTGGGATGCGGAATGCGAACACACCGCATTGATGATACACCTCGCGGCGTCAGCGCACGGACGCCTCAAACAAGCCGACCGGGTCCCGGTTCAGGTGCAGACCAATACCAGCTTCAAGGCGTCGATGCTGCAGCAGACAGGTGGGTTCAACTCACGGCTCAGCGGGCGCTGCCGTGACATCGAACTGGGCCGCCGTCTTGTCTGTCGCGGGGTGCGGACCACCTACCAGGCAGGTGCCAGGGCATTGCGGCGGGAAGCCCTGAGCAATGATGCGTTTCTGACGGGGCTCACGGCACACGGGGCTCAGTCGTTCGACCTGTACGGGGTCGATGCCGATGCACTACCGCGGGTCACACGCAGCTACGGGCTGCGGCTGATGCAGGCCCGATCCAGTGATTGGCCGGTTCGCAGTCCGACCAACATGCTCTCGGGGGCCCTGCAAGGAGGCGTACCGGATGCTGAACGCCTTGACCGGGTGCGAGATGTCGCCACATTCCAGGGGTTCATCCAGCAGGCCGGAGAAAGCTGGATTTCGGATTCCGACACACTGCCGCTGAGATTTCATCGTGCACTCGACATGGCGAGGACCGTCTCTCTGGGGGCAGCGGAGGTTGCGCTGATCGAACTTCAGTCCTGCTCGCCCTTGGTCGTGGTTCAAGCCCGTGTGCGACTGATGATCAAGGAGGAGCGGTTCGAGGCTGCCGCCGAAGCGGTGGATGGGCTGCTGGACAACTCTGGGTGGGGGTTCTGGCCCGAACTGCAACTGCTGAGCGGCGAGCTCGCCCTGGCGGTCGGTCAACTTGAGATGGCG
>CAZANL010000645.1:0-3277 GCA_964486115.1 uncultured Planctomycetota bacterium | reverse complement strand
TCGCTCTCATGACGGAGCGATCGAGGTCAACAGCCGGTTGGGCAAAGGCTCTACCTTTCGGGTCATCCTTCCACGCTGTGGTGAGTCTGTGGGGCCTGTGGAAGTGGCTGAGGAGAGTGGTGTGGCCCTGTCAGCCTGGAGGGGGGAGGGAACCGTTTTGGTGGTGGACGACGAGGCCAGCGTTTTGAGTGTTGCTGAACGGGCATTGCTGCGCCAGGGGTTCTCGGTGATCACGGCGGATAACGGGCTGGATGGGGTGAAGCAGTTCGCGGAGCATTGCCAGGAGATCGTCGTGGTGATCCTGGACTTGGTCTTGCCCCAGCTCAGCGGGGAGAGGGCATTCCGGGAGATCTGCGACATTCAGGAGAGCGCGCAGGTCATTCTCTGTAGTGGCTATAACGAGGAAGAAGCGATGCGGTGCTTCGACTCGGACAATCTGGTCGGGTTCCTGGAAAAGCCCTATCGCCCTTCTGCGCTTCTCGAAATGGTGCGGCGGGTTGCACTGAGCCGATAGGGGGTCACATGCGATGTCTGGGTTTGGCGGTTGTGATCAGTGCCTTGCTTGCAACCGGCGTGATTGCCGAGGAAAGCTCGAAACTGGACGTCATCATTCGCAAGAACAAGACCCGGATCGAGGGCGTCATTCTCTCGGAGGATGACCAGCAAATTCGTTTCCTCGCGGTGATGCGGCGCAAGCACAAGCGCACGTTGACGATGGAGATCAACATCGCACGCTCGGAGGTCGCGCGGGTGGAGCGTCTGTCGGTCGCATTGCGGGCCCAGCGATTGGCCGAGATTCGTGAGATCAAGAGCCAGCAGGTCAGCGAGGCCAAGGCGATCCGAACGATCAAGTTGAAGGATGTTCCCTGGCTCGGTGGTCGCGGGCGAGGGAACAAGTTCACCTCGAAACGATTCGAGCTCTATTCGAATGCACAGGCAGATTTTACCCGGCGCATGGCCTACAAGCTGGAGCAGATCTTCGCGGCTTACGAGCGGCATTTTGCGGTCAGCCGCAACCGCAGCGGTAAGGTCCGGATCTATGTATTCAACACCAGCGCTGAGTATTACGGGGTCATTGGCCGGCAGATCCAGAATCCCGCAGTCTATGTGGCTTCGCGCAACCTGGTTCTGGCCGGCACCGATCTGGCGAAAATGCGCGAGCAGGTGATCTTGGTGCGTCGAAAGCACACGGCTTTGAAGGTCAAGATCGCGGCGGAGACGCGGAGCCTGAACCGTCGCAAGACAGAGGTCGAACGCAAGAAGGAGCAGTATCGCAAGGAAGCAGAGGCTTCGGTCCGGGCGGGCAAGGCGACACGTCAGGAGGCGCTGGATTTCTGGAGTAGGGTCAAGAAGTGGGAGGCCGAGCAGAAAAAAGCGATCTACAAGCACAAGAAGTACCTGACTTCGCTCAAGTCTCGGTCGGGGCAGATCGATCGCCAGAACGAGCATCTGGTCCGCCAGTACGCCGGCTCACTGATCAGGATGCTGTACCACGAGGCGTTCCATGCTTTCCTCAACAACTTCCTGTTCACCAAGGAACAGGTGAACACGGTCCCGGCTTGGATCAACGAGGGGATGGCCCAGTTTTTCGAGAACTCCTTCATCGAAGGCACCACGCTACGGATCGGCACGATGGACAAGCAGCGTGTGGCCAAGCTGCGGAGCTTCATCCGCTCGGGAAGCGTCGTGCCGTTGCGCAACCTGCTTGCTGCAGGAAGCGAGAAGTTCATCGTCAGCAACGCGCTGGACCTGGAACAGAGCAATGTCCACTACCTTCAGTCCTGGGCGGTGGTCTACTATCTCAGCATGCGTCGTGGTGCCAAGGGGGGGAATCTGTTCGGGCCCTATGTCAGCCGATTGGCCCGGGGAGAGGACCCGGCCAGGGCGTTCGGTGTTCTCTCCGGACAGACCTTGGAGCAGGTCGATCGCGCCTGGCGAGAGCTCTTCTCAAGGTGACAGGCCCGAGCGGGTCCCGTAGAATACTCCGTCGATGTTTTCCAGGGTACTGATTGCCAACCGAGGCGAGATCGCGGTCCGCATAATCCGCGCCTGCCGTGAGCTGGGGATCGACACCGTCACCGTCTACAGTGCGGTCGACGAGTCGGCTCCATTCGTCCGGATGTCTTCCGAGACGTATGCGCTGGATGGCGTCAGCTCTGCGGACACCTATCTCAATATTGCCAAGCTGCTCGATGTTGCGACCCGGGCAGGTTGTGACGCGGTCCATCCGGGTTACGGGTTCTTGTCCGAGCGTGCAGATTTTGCGCGGGCAGTCGGCGAGGCGGGGATGGTGTTCATCGGCCCCTCGGCCGAAGCGATGGACTGTATGGGGGACAAGCTCTCGGCCAGGCGTAAGATGGTCGAAGTGGGTGTCTCGCTGATTCCCGGAGGCGGACCGGAGGAGGCGGACAGTGTTGGCTACCCGCTCTTGGTCAAGGCGGCGTTCGGCGGGGGGGGCAAAGGGATGCGCGTCATCCGCGACCCGTCTGAACTGGAGCAGGCGATTCGGCAGGCCAGCAGTGAGGCACTGTCGGCGTTCGGTGACGGTACGGTCTACCTGGAGCGTTATCTGGAGCGTCCTCGTCACATCGAGGTGCAGGTGTTTGGTGATGCGCACGGCAACCTGATTCACCTCGGTGAGCGGGAGTGTTCGATCCAGCGGCGTCATCAGAAACTGGTGGAGGAGTGTCCTTCGCCCGCTGTCGACCAGGCGATGCGGGATAGGCTGGGGGCTGCCGCTGTCACGGCCGCCGCCAGCGTGGGCTATCAGGGCGCCGGCACGGTCGAGTTCCTCGTCGAGGGTGACGAGTTCTTCTTTCTCGAGATGAACACCCGCCTGCAGGTGGAGCATCCGGTCACGGAAATGGTGACGGGTCTCGATTTGGTCCAGCTTCAGCTCCGTGTGGCAGCGGGCGAGCCGCTGGGTTTTTCTCAAGACGAAATACTCTTCCGCGGTCATGCCATCGAGTGCCGGATCTGTGCCGAGGACCCGTACAACAACTTCATTCCGTCTCCGGGGAGAGTCGTCGGGCTCAAGTCGCCGGAGGGGCCTTTCGTTCGTGTCGACAGCGGGATCGATCAACGATACGAGATCACGATGCACTACGACCCGATGATCTCGAAGCTGATCGTCTGGGGGCCCACGCGCAGCGAGGCGATCGCGCGGATGGCTCGAGCGCTGAAGGAGTATCTGATCGTCGGTCTGCAGACGTCGATACCGTTTCATCGAGATGTGATGGCCAACGAGCGCTTTCTGGCCGGAGACCTGTCGGTTCGC
>CAZANL010000644.1:1205-3277 GCA_964486115.1 uncultured Planctomycetota bacterium | reverse complement strand
CGGTTCCCAATACTCTACCTGGAGGGGTAAAACACGGATGAAGCTTCCTATCCACGGCGCGCGCTTCGCCTACGTCTTCGGCTCGGCCCTGCTCTTCACCTTCATCCTGCAGACCATCACGGGCATCGCCCTGGCCACCACCTACAGCCCCTCGGTGACCGACGCCTGGGGCAGCGTCTATTACATCCAGCACCACATGACCATGGGCGCCCTGGTGCGAGCCGTACACCATTACGGCTCCTCGGCCATGATCATCCTCTGCGTCCTCCACATGAGCCAGGTGCTCTTCTACGGGGCCCACAAGAAACCCCGCGAGGCCAACTGGATCCTCGGCGTGCTCATGCTGCTCATCATCCTGGGATTCGGCCTGACCGGCTACCTCCTGCCCTGGGACCAGAAGGGCTACTGGGCCACCAAGGTCGCCACGGGGATCATGGGCGGCGTGCCCGGCGGCGAGGGCCTCCAGGAGCTTCTGCAAGGGGGCAGCTTCTACGGCAACAGCACCATGCGGCAACAAGCTGATGCCCTTCACTGCTCTGGCTGGTCGAACTTATTGATCTCAGCCACGACCTTGGCCCACTGTGCCCAGATTTGTTCTGGCGTCAGCGGCATCACAGGGTCGATTTCGAGTTCAGTGCAGGGATCGCCTGCGTTGGCATTGGTCCACAACAGCCACTCGCGAACTCCCTTGCCAACCCCGTACTGCATAATGTCGACCAGGTCCTCGTCGGTGACCTGGTAGCAGCTATCGCCTTGGCCCGGGCCCAGGCGAAATCCTGGGATCGGTTGCCGGTACCCGGGATAACCGATCCACGGTGCCAATGGTTTAGAGGGGCATGCCGCAAGTGCGGCGTCGATCATCTGTTTGGCCCGCTTGCGATAGAGCTGCGAGAAAGTCTCGGGGCTGTGCGACGCTGTCTCGGGTAGCCCCAGACTGACCAGGTGGTCGTTGAGATGAGTCCCGGCCTCACCGTAAGCGTTGCTACTTGCCGGGTAAAGCACTGGAGACTGAAAATCCAGCCCAATCGACGGTACATCAATCGACTTGATGAAGACCTTCCCTCTTCTGGGGTGGTATTCTGGTGTGGCGCAGGTGACAGCATAGTTGCTGGTCAGCGCCTCGGGCCACTGCGCCAGGGCCGGTGCCAGGAAGGCGTCGCGCAGTACAAAATCCTTGAGTCGAATGTTCAGGCTGCTCAGCCAGCCGAGGAAGGGCCCGTTGGCAGCAGACCAGGTCCCAATTGCGTAGTTCGGCGCGGGTGGAGCGCCATCAACTGACACAGCGGTGGTATAGAGCTTGCTCAAGGTGAAGTCGTCGACCACGGCCTCAGAGTCAAAGCGCTCATCGCCCTGCGCCAGCGACCACCAACCGACCGGACTCTCAGCTTCGACGGCGATCGCCTCCGAAATACTGGGCGCTGACTCCATATCCAGGTGCAAACGGGTTGGTGCCGACAAGCCGTCCTGCGATAGGCGAGTAGTGATGGCCGCGACTAGGTCCTCCGAGTACGCTCGAACGGCGGCTCGACCGTGCAGCGTGAAAGGATTGCCGAACTTGTGCTCGTTAATCTCCTCATCCATTTGGTCTTGCGGATGAATGAAAAATGGACGACTACTCCACTTCTCATGTCCCAGGTTCTGCGGGAAAAGTGAGTACTCCAGCGTGGTCCCAGAGGCGAAGGGCTCCACCGACTGGTAGGCCTGAATCCATGCGGCGTAGACTTCTGCCATGCGCTGCTGGTCGGTCCAGTTGGCATCGGCGACAAAGCCCTCGGGGGCATCCATGCTGCCAGAACTCTCCACTCGAACGCGGAGATAGGGCCGAACGCCGTCCTGCAGAATCAACTCGCCTTCCAGCGGCAGATTCCAGACCCAGTACCGTAGCTGTGGCGGCTCTGGATCGGTTGACGTATCGGTGTCGAGCGCAGCGTCACCGTCAGAAGCGCCTGTAGTATCAGAATCCGATCCATTTGTTTCCGCTTGCCCGCTGTCAAGCACAGCGCCACTGTCAGAAGGACCTGTAGTATCAGAATCCGATCCATTTGTTTCCGCTTGCCCGCTGTCAAGCACAG
>CAZANL010000644.1:0-1105 GCA_964486115.1 uncultured Planctomycetota bacterium | reverse complement strand
CGCCGATATCGGGAGTCTCCGAGGGACCCGACTTGCAAGCCGGAACCAGGAGCAGCGTCAGCAGCAGTGTCATTACTCTCACTGGAGACCTCAACATACTTCAGTCATTTTTCGGCAAAGCTTAGTCTTTTTCAGGTACATTTCAAGGGCCGCACGGTCGCTCCAGGGCGGGAAGCACAAATATGCGTATACCGCTCATCGTGATCGCTCGGATCGCCCATCGTGATCATGCGGATCGGAGCATCGTGATCGCTCGGATCGCCATCGTGATCACGTAGATCGTCATCGTGATCACGACGGGAGCGGGTCACCATCCCGCCGGAGTGACGTAGGCCTCTGTTTTGTGTTGTGGTCGGCAGTTCCTCAGGTTCGTTGATTGAAAAAGGAAACCAGGCCGCCATGCGGCCTGGCCCCATCCGTGTTGCCACCCGCGCGGCGCTCGGGTTGCTCCTCAGCAGAGCCCTGTCCTCCTGACCGGCGCCCTCAGGCTACACGGGCAACGGACGGTAGCAAAGCCTGGCCCTATCCGGCTGTCCCCAAAGCGAAAAACCTTGGGGGTTTGGGGGTAATGTTTTTGTGCTGCCAGCCGGAGGCGGATAGCCGCAGATCCCCTGGAGAGCCAAGCAGTTGCGGACGACGTGCGCAGGGCCAGGGCTCCAAAGTTCTCGCCAGTCATGGCGCCTTCGCTGTGTCGGCCACGGCGTCTGCCAGCCAGACGACGCGGTCGATGTCCAGGGCCTGGAGCTCGACCAGCGGTTGCACATCGAGCATCGCGAGCGTGTCGATGATCGCGGGGTCGAGGCGGGCCAGCGCCTGTAGCACCTCGATATCCAGGTCAGCGAGCGCGCCGATCGCGGTCGCGTCGAGGCGATTGACCACGTCACCTAACGCGACGAGGCCATCAACGACCTCGGCCGCCTCACACAGGGTATCGACATCGAGCTGGAGCAATGTGTCGGTGCGGTTGGTCGCCGAAACGTGTGCACACCTTGCACCCGACTCGAGGGCCTCCAGGCCGATCCTGAGCGCCTCACGCAGCACGTCCGACGACGGTGGATAGGAAGCTTCATCCGTGTTTTACCCCTCCAGGCAGAGTATCGGGAAC
>CAZANL010000643.1:0-3281 GCA_964486115.1 uncultured Planctomycetota bacterium | reverse complement strand
CCGAGACCGAGAGAACCGCCATCTGCTTCCAGTCATCGATCAGGTCGATTCGTGTGCCGAACGGGGGCACCAGCCGCACGATATCGGCTCTCAGCGCGTCGAGGCCCGCTGCCTTGAGCTCTCGATAGGAGCCCTTGGCGATCACACACCCCAGCTGCCAGTGATCCCCACGATGCACGTGGACCAGCATCGTACCGTCGCCAACCCTCAGGCTGAGTGGATGGAGCGATCCGTCCCCCTCGCCCAGCGGAAGATCGAACCAGAGCACGTCCATCGGCGGCGACATCTTCTTCAGCTCAAATCCCGCCTCCTTGCGGACCCGCGATCCCCGGCCGTCCGCACCGACGATCAGAGCGGCTCGTAAGTCGTGAAGCTGGTCTGCTGATTTGTATCGCACACCCACGACGCGTCCATCCTCTTCGATGAGTTCCCGAACCTGGCAACCCATCTTCAGCTCGAAGCCATCGTACCGTTTTGCCTCCTCCGCCAGGATGTCCAGCAGCTGGACCTGGGGCAACAACCCGACATACGGGTAGCGTGTTCGCAGCAGTCCCAGGTCGACGAAATCCAGCGCCCCCGAGTCGGTGATGAGCTGGAGCTTCTGGATCTTCGACTGCAGCAAGGGCTCGATCCGGTCCACGAGCCCGAGATCATCGAGCAGTTCCATCGTCGTGGAGTGCAGTGTATCGCCGCGAAACGCCCGATCGAAATCCTCGTGCGCCTCGAGCAAGGTGACCGAAATCCCCTGACGGGCCAGCAACAACGCGAGGAACATCCCTGCCGGTCCGCCTCCCACGACGCACACCGTCTTGTAGGCACTCATGCGCCCATCGTACCAGCGGGCGCATCCGGGGGTACAATGAATGCATGCAACCTGCCTGCGACCGATGCCAGACAACCACCGGCCCCCTGACACTGGTACGCTGGGTTGGCGGCCACGGCGTCAACAGCCTGGCGAGCTACTATCTGTGCGCCACCTGCCTGCAAGAGGCCAAGCTCAAGGATGGCGAGCATCCGCCCACAGACGGGGCTGACCGGAGCCGGGCGTGAAGGATTCTCACTGGAGAGAATTGGCCGCAACAGCGCCATCTGGGATTGTCAGGCCCCCTCCCCAGTGGCCTGGTCGTCACTTCCCGGCCAGAACGGCTCAGCGCCAGTCCCGTACACCCAATCGACAAGTCCGTTGATGTTTCTTTCCAGCGCGGGAACGAACTCTGCCGAGAACCCGTCGACCAGCTCGGTGCGAAACCACTCGAGCAAGATGTCGTTCGGAAACCGACGGGTTGCATGGAGATCCTTTCCCTGATCCAGGGAAATCTGGAGATCCTCCTCGATCACTCGCGCCCACTCCCCGTTCTGGCCTGGATCGAATCGCATGGTTGCCCTCTGTTCACGTTAGATCCGCAACGCGGTGGAACACCAATGTAGCCTCATCGTGTACTGGACTCTATCAGTTTGGCCAGGCGCGCCGCTCAGGCCTCTCAAGTGCCAATCTATCAGAAGCCCACGCCGATCCTTTTCGGGAGTTGATTCGAGGTCAGTCCGACAGACAGGCTCGGCCGATATGCGGTCACCGTCCAGCCGGGCCAGGGTGGAATTGGGCCAACTCCTGCAGGGTCGCGACGAGTCGAGCAGTCGCGAGATGGCGGCCAGGTGATCCGCGGACAAAACCGTTCCCAGACGCTGGCCAAGTTATTCCGTGAACAACGGGGACTTCATGCTCGACTCATGCCGGTCATGCGCAGCTGCCAGGGTCACGTACGGAACGAACCTCTGCGACCCCAGGCGTGCGACTTGGCTGGTCAACTACCCCGGAGCCCGACCAGCTTCCGGAGCTCTCTGCCTCATTTATCAGGGGACGTACTTCCCGCCATTGATGACCAAGTTGTCCATGCCGTAATGGTCGTAGTTGCCAACGGTCGTGGTTTGCGAAAACCTGAATTTGACGCTGGCCGCCTTGGCCCCGCCGGGCAGCGTGATGGTCTTCAGCTCCCAGGCATCATACGTATTCTCGGGGGTGTACGACCAGAGAGTGACCCACGTGGTCCCGCCATCGTTGGAATAGGACACCACGAAGATGTCGCTGTCTTCCGGGTTATTCCCACCGTTGCGCCCGTTTCCTTCTATCAAATAGAACGCCATCGTCGTGGCAAGCGTGGTGTCGACGGGTGCCGTGATCAAGATTCGCGGACTGGCGTCCGCGCCAGCGAAGTGGAAGTACTTACTTCCCGCAAAGGCTAGGAACCCACCCTGGCTCCCGAGCCCCGTACCAGCACTGGCCAAGACCACTGCTCCGGTGTAGTTCAGCGACCCGGCGCCATCACTGTTCTTGAAGATTCCACCGGTGCCGGCCGTGAAAGTCGTCCCGGAAACTGCCGACGGGTCTTCCGCGGTCTCTGTACCCGTGGGATCCCCAGTGACCGTCTTGACGAGCGACTTCCAGGCTGTCCCATTGTAAAAATAGGGAAGCCCGGTCGCACTGCTGACGTACATATCGCCTGTGGCGCCGCTCGGGGCCGAGGACAGTGGGTCCAGTCGCAGGACATCGCTGATGTGCAGCTTGGCCAGGGGAGATGCAACACCGATGCCGACATTACCGCTGTTGAGCACCGAAACATGAGAAGACGAACCGTCCGTGATATCCAACCGGTACGCCGAATCGCTGATGGCCACATTTTGCAGCGTCACCGCCCGCTGCGATCCACCGCTGGTGGTTCCATACAGCGTGAACTTGTTGCTCGACTTGGGATTGCTCCCGGTATCGTAGATCTCTACATCATTGCCCCTGATATTCAAAGCGGCAGCCAGCGCAAAGACCGACAGCACGAGGCAGATCGACAGACCCAGTCGATTTGCGCGTCGCCGCTGAGCCACGAGTTCACCTTCGAGTTCGGTCAAGTGCTCGATCGGTACGAGCTGGCGTCCATCTTCGGGAGCTTTCACCGGTTCATCTCCTTGCTTACTCTGAATCTGCTGGACCCCACGTTATCGCACCCGGACACGACACATTGTCGATGCCGTAGTGGTCTAGCGATGAGTGAGTAAATTCGTCTCCTTTGAAACGGAAGCTGACCTTTGTTGCGATTGCAGCTTCCGGCAGCTCGATTGTCACCAATTTCCACGCGCCGTAAGTATCGGAATCGTCGGGATCGTAACTGAAAATCGTAACCCACGACGCTCCATCATCGACGGAAAAGGACACGGAGAAGGTATCGCCCGCTTCGGGCGAATCCCCACCGTTTTCGCTGGAAGGTTGGACCCTGGAACATGCCACTTCCCGA
>CAZANL010000642.1:0-3292 GCA_964486115.1 uncultured Planctomycetota bacterium | reverse complement strand
AGGATCATGTTCGCTGATTTCTCGAGGGTTTGGCAGTGCTCCAGCAGTTCGTCGAATTGGCGCATGTCGGAGTAGATTCCACACGGGATCTGACAGTGAGCCTGAGCGCTGGGCGCGGCGACAGCGCAGAGCAACAGCAGGATGGCGATGTGGCGCAGCATGTTGATTCTCCATGGTAGGTCGGGGGACGATTGGACCGTCACACGATAGCCCTCAGGAGCCGATCGTCAAGCACTCGCCGTGGCCGGGGGTTCGGTAGCAGCAACGCGATCGCTGGCCGGGCATTTTAATTTGACCCTGACTCTACCACCGCAGTATACTCCTCAGCGATGTCACGAGTTCACGCACTCTCCAGCCTGCTACTAATTGTCAGCGGGAGAGGTGCGCGCTGAGCGACTGACCATGGTCAAGCTCAGGCCCGCACCCTTCGGTGCGGGCTTTTTTCGTTTAACGACTGACCGATAGCGGCTGACAGCAATGTACGGATCGATGAAAACGCAGGAACACGGCCTGGTCGCGCAAGGGCTATCGATTCTCGTCCTAACGACGGGGTGCGGGCCCCCTTTGCGCTGACCAGACCAGCACGAAGACAGCCCCCGCGCCCCGAACGGCGCGGGGGTTTTTTTGTTTAACGAACGGCAAGGACCAAGGAGACATTTGATGGGAGCTAACGAGCGGGTGACCGTGTTCGACACCACACTGCGCGATGGCGAACAGTCGCCGGGCGCCAGCATGTCGCCTGAGCAGAAACTTCGCGTCGCCCTGGTGTTGAGAGATCTGGGAGTGGACGTGATCGAGGCGGGATTCCCGATCGCCTCGCCCGGTGATTTTGCCTCGGTTCGCCAGATTGCCCGTGAGGTTGAAGGGCCAGTGATCTGTGGCCTGGCGCGCTGTATGGCGGGGGACATAGAGCGGGCCGGAGAAGCTATCGGAAATGCCGCCAGGGGAAGGATTCACGTCTTTCTGGCGACCAGTGCGATTCACCGCGAGTACAAGCTGGAGATGACTCGGCGGGAGGTCGTCGAGCGGGCCGTTGCCGGTGTGCGTCACGCCAGGGAATACACCGACGACGTGGAGTTCTCGCCGGAGGACGCGGCGCGCACCGAGCCGGAGTTTCTGGCCGAGGTGCTCGAGGCGGTGATCGAGGCCGGCGCTACCACGGTCAACATACCAGACACCGTGGGATACGCGTTGCCGGGACCGTTCGGCCAGTTGATCGGCTGGCTGCGCTCGACGGTTCGTGGCATCGATGGAGTGATCATCAGTGTGCACTGCCACGACGACCTCGGTCTGGCTGTCGCCAACAGTCTGGCGGCGGTCGAGGCCGGTGCCCGGCAGGTGGAGTGCACGATCAACGGGATTGGCGAACGGGCTGGCAACTGCTCGCTGGAAGAGATGGTGATGGCGCTGAAAACCCGGCGGGACCACTACGCGGTGGAGACCGGTATCAGAACGCCCGGTCTGACCGAGGCTAGCCGCGTGGTATCGGAGGTCACCGGGTTGATGATCTCTCGCAACAAGGCGGTTGTGGGGCGGAACGCATTCGCACACGAGGCGGGAATCCACCAGCACGGGATGCTCCGACATCACTCGACGTATGAGGTCATGCGTCCGGAGGATGTCGGCGCGGCTGGCACGCAGCTGGTACTGGGGAAGCACTCGGGCCGGCACGCCTTCGCCTTGCGTCTGAAGGAGCTGGGCATCGAACTGGACGGCGAGCAATTGCAGGCAGCGACGGGGGCCTTCAAGGAATTCGCCGATCGGGAGAAGCAGATCAACGACACGCAGATCGTGATGATGGTCGAGAGCATGTTCGCAACTGGGGTGGCAGCCCCCGGAGGTAGATGAGATGAGGACGACCTTCTTCGAACCGCAGACGGGGCAGGTGGGTGCAGCGCGTGAGGATTTTTTCAGCTTCGAGGTGCCCGAGGTGCTGGTGCCGATGCTGACCGCAGCCGTCGATGGCGCGGTGCTGGGTCCGAGTGGGCTGATCTATCGTGAATCCCAGTGCTTTCATAATTTGCTGTCTCGGATCGAGTTGGATCTTCGACGGCATCGGTTTGCTGCCGTGGCTTGAGGGATCCCGCTCGAGTGGCCGTGGGTGGCCCGGTTCCCCCCTGAGGGTCGGGGGGTGATGCCCTGTGGCGGAAGTTATCGCTCGGGGGATCGAGGTGGCGGCATCTCAGCGCGAGGAGGCGGTGAGGGGAGCCGAAATCGGTTAGGATGACGGGGTGAAACGTGAGTTGGTGCGCCTGCGGTCGGTCTCGGAGGAGGATGTAGACGATATTCTCTGTTGGGTCAACGACCCCGGTGTGGTGGGCCACATTGCTGCATTCTCCGGCGGGTCGTTTACGCGACAGGAGGAACTGGCATACGTGCGAGCGATGGTAGCCTCCTCGACGGACCGGGTCTTCACGGTGCAGGCCAGCAGCGACGGTCGTTATCTGGGCCAGGTCGGTCTGCATCAGATCCACCGCCGGTCGCGGGTGGGGCGACTGGCCTGCATCATCGGCAGTCGTGCCGAAATGGGCAAGGGTTACGGAACGGCGGCGATCGCCAATCTGCTCGATCTGGCATTCGGAGAGGAAACTCTGCACAAGGTATGGCTGATGATCTTTCGCACTAACGAGCGAGCGCGTCGAGTCTATCAGCGCCTGGGCTTTCAGGTGGAGGGCTGTCTGCGTGAGGAGTACCGCCATGGTGAGCACTGGCACGACATGCTGCGGATGGGGCTGCTAGCGGACGAGTGGCGGGCTGCCGGCGAGGTCAGCTGAAGGTCACTGTGGTGGTCCGGCCGCTGTTCAGCCGGGCGGATCAATCGACTCGCTCGTCGAACTCACGGAAGAACATGAACGTGATCACGGCCACCCCGAGTGAGCTGTTCAGGGTCAGCTGCGCTCCCTGCCAGAGCCCGTAGTCGCTGACCGCGAGCAGGTAGCCCACGCCGAGCGCAAGCGCGATGGACGCCACGAACAGGCGCGTCAGGGGTATCGGACGGGTGCCGTCCGGTGCGAGCTCGATGATCAGCCTGAGATAGATCTGAGACAGCCAGATAAACAGCATGGCGGAGATGAAAGCGCCATATTCGGCGACTCGCGGGTCGATCTGGAAAAAATCATAGAGGCCGTGAATCACGACCATCTGTGTGGCCTGGCTGGAGAACCAGAGCCATTTCTCTCCGCCGAGCTGGATCGCCTTGATCAGGTAGTAGCCGGTGTATCCCGTCAACACCATGTGCAGGAAGTTGGCCGTCAAGAAGCGGCCGAGTACAGCCGCTCCGCTCGCGCGGTGA
>CAZANL010000641.1:1098-3297 GCA_964486115.1 uncultured Planctomycetota bacterium | reverse complement strand
CACAATGTGCGACGTCCTGGCTCGATCGGCTGTGCCGCCGATCCGGCTCGCGTTTTCAAGGGCACACGCGGGCCCGGCCGCTATGGCGGCAAGCGGGTCACGGTGCAGAACCTGGAGGTCGTGGCTGTCGATCTGGACCGCAACCTGTTGATGGTGCGCGGCGGTATCCCTGGTCCCAGCGGAGGTTTTGTTTTGATCCGCAAGGCCCGATGGACGAGTAGCTGAGAAGAGCGATGAGCATACAAGTCCCGTATTTCGACAAGAATGGTAAGGCGCTCGAGCCGATCGAGATCGACGAGGCCACACTGGGTGGCCTGGTCCGCAGGCGCCTGCTCAAGGAAGCGATCCTGATCTTCGAGGCCAACCAACGCGTCGGCACGCACAAGGTCAAGACCCGCGCGGAGGTCGCCGGAACCAATGCCAAGCCGTGGCGGCAGAAAGGCACCGGCCGGGCTCGCGCTGGCACGGTCCGCTCGCCGATTTGGCGTGGCGGTGGCGTGACGCATGGCCCGAATCCGCGCAGCTATCGACAGGACATGCCCAAGAAGAAGAAGCGTGTGGCGTTGCAGAGCGCTCTGCTAGCGAAACTAAAGGACAACGAGGTGATCTGTGTCGAGTCCTTCGGGCTGGAGGCACGCAAGACCCGTGACGCGGTGTCGCTGCTCCAGACGATCGGCATCGAGGGCAAATGCCTGATTGGCCTGGAGGCGTATGACAAGGCGCTGCACCTCTCCTTCCGTAACATTCCGCATCTGCGTATCGACGAGGTGCGAAACTTCAACCCCCACCAGATGATCGGTGGAGGGACCATCTTGGTGACCCGTGCGGCCCTCGACGCCCTGCTGGCCAAGGTGGGCGAGGAGGTCACCTCATGAAGGATCCGTGGCAGATCATCCGGCGACCGATCCTCTCGGACAAAGGTTATCGCCTGATGGAGACGCGCAACCAGTACCTCTTCGAGGTTGCTCAAGACGCGACCAAGATCGAGATCAAGGAGGCCGTCGAGAAGATCTACGAGAAGAAGAAGATCGAGGTGGAGAAGGTGAGGACGATGCGGGTGAAAGGCAAGATGCGCCGCATCCGTTACAAGACAGGGCGTCGTCGCAGCTGGAAGAAAGCGATCGTCACTCTGCGTGAAGGCGACAACATCGAGTTGCTGTAGCCAAGGTACAGAATCATGCCGATCAGGAAATACAAACCGACGAGTCCCGGACGCCGAGGTGGTTCCGTGCTGGATTTTTCCGGCCTGACCAAGAAGGCGCCCGAGAAATCACTGCTGGTGCCGATCAAGAAGACGGGTGGCCGAAACCATCATGGCCATATCACTAGCCGACGTCGAGGCGGTGGTCACAAGCGGATGTATCGGATCATCGATTTCAAGCGGGACAAGCTTGATATCCCCGCGAAGGTCGCTGCGATCGAGTACGATCCGAACCGCTCGGCCCACATCGCGCTGTTGCACTATGCCGACGGTGAAAAGCGCTACATCTTGGCCCCACGAGGCCTCGAGGTGGGCACCCAGCTTCTCTCGGGCGAGAAGATCGAGCCGAAAGCCGGCAACTCGATGCCGCTCGAGAACATTCCGCCAGGGTTCAGCGTTCACAACATCGAGATGGTGCCTGGTGGCGGTGGCAAGATGGTTCGTAGCGCTGGTGTCGAAGCGACTCTGATGGCGAAAGATGGCAAGTGGGCCCACATTTCGCTGCCCTCGGGCGAGATCCGCAAGGTCAACATTCGTTGCCGAGCTACCATTGGCATCGTCGGCAACAAGGACCACCAGTTGGTCAAGATCGGGAAGGCCGGACGCAACCGTCACAAGGGCCGGCGCCCGAAGGTTCGTGGTGTTGCACAGAACCCGGTGGCACACCCGATGGGTGGCGGCGAAGGCCGGTCCGCCGGTGGTCGTCACCCGTGTAGCCCCTGGGGCAAGCCCGCCAAGGGTGGCAAGACCCGCAATCGAAACAAGCCGAGCAACAAGCAAATTGTGCGTCGGCGTAAGAAGAGGAGGCGGTAGCCCGTGAGTCGCTCGACCAAGAAGGGCCCGCATGTGGACCCGAAGCTGTTGAAGAAGGTGTCCAAGCAAGCCGAGGCGGGCACGAAGGATCCGATCCAGACCTGGTCCCGCTCTTGCACGATCGTGCCGGAGTTCATTGGCCACACCTTCATGGTTCACAACGGACGCAAGTTCATCAAAGTCCA
>CAZANL010000641.1:0-1088 GCA_964486115.1 uncultured Planctomycetota bacterium | reverse complement strand
CCTTCTGGGGCCATGCGGCGAAGAGGAAGGACAAGAGGTACTAGGCCATGGGGAAGAAGAAACCCAATCTGGCCGAGGGGCATTACCGGGTGATTCAGCGGTACGCCAAGATCGCTCCGCGGAAATGTCGCTACGTGGCAGACCTGGTCCGGGGTCAGTCGGTCAACTCTGGATTGGACATCCTGCGGTACAGCCACCGCAAGGGTGCTCGGTTGCTGGAGAAGCTGATCAACGCCAGCGTTGCCAATGCGAGCTACGCCGGCGCGATCGACGTCTCCTCGCTGTACATCAAGGAAGTCCGTGTCGATGAGGGGCCGGTCTACAAGCGTTGGCGCGCCCGCGCTCGCGGTCGGGCTTGCCAGATTCTCAAGCGAATGAGCCACATCCAGTTGATCGTGGCCGAACGCCCCGAAAAAGAAACTCAAGAGCAAGAGAAAGAGTAGAGCATGGGTCAGAAGGTCAATCCGATTGGTTTCCGGCTCGGGATCAACGAAGACTGGCGGTCGCGCTGGTACGCTCGCAAGGCGGACTACAGCAAATACCTGCTTGAGGATTTCAAGATCCGCAAGTTCATCAAGTCCCGTTACATGTTCGCGATGATCCCGCGCATCGAGATCCAGCGCAAGGCGAAGGAGCTCAAGGTGATCGTCCACACGGCTCGCCCCGGTATCATCATCGGCAAGAAGGGCGCTGAGGTGGACAAGCTGCGTGACATGCTGCAGGAGCAGCTAGAGGAGGGGACCGAGCTGAACCTGGATGTTCAGGAAGTGGCGGAAGCGGACCTCGAGGCTCAACTGGTGGCCGAGAATGTCGCGGACCAGTTGTGCCGGCGGATCTCATTTCGTCGCGCAATCAAGCGGTCCGCCGAGATGGTCATGCAAAAAGGTGCGTTGGGGGTCAAGATCATGATCTCCGGGCGTCTGGGTGGCTCGGACATGGCACGCACCGAGGTGACGGCGCAGGGGTCGATCCCGCTGCAGAAGCTGGATGCCAAGATCGACTATGGGTTTGCCGAGGGGAAGACGAACTACGGCAACATCGGCGTCAAGTGCTGGATTTACAAGGGCGACTACACCTTGCTCACGTCA
>CAZANL010000640.1:2531-3304 GCA_964486115.1 uncultured Planctomycetota bacterium | reverse complement strand
GATAATTGAGGCACAGTTCGACCAGGTTCAACCGCCTGGGTCGAGTGGCGCCACCCTCCGCATGGGGCACGAGAACATTGAGGTCGACATTGAAGTTCGACTGCAGGCTGGTGTGCTTGTACAGGTACGCCATCGCCATCGCTGCGTCGGCCCCCTTCTGCAGCTCGAGCACCACCCGCACCTGGTCCGTCGACTCGTCCCGAATATCAGTGATTTGTGGGACCTTCCGCCCGAAGACCAGTGCGACCATCTTCTCCACCAGGGTGCCCTTGTTGACCCCATAGGGCACCGAATCGACGATCACCGTCCGCTTGCCGTACTTGCCCTTCTCGACCCGGTAGGTACCGCGGACCCTGATCGACCCCTTACCCGCCTCGTAGATCCGCCGCAGATCCACCTTGGAGTTGAGCACCTCCCCGCCCGTCGGGAAATCAGGACCGAGGATGTGCTTCATCACGTTCGTCACGGCCTGCTTGGGATTCTCCAGAAGGCTGACCAATGCCTTGACCACTTCCTTGAGGTTGTGGGGTGGGATCGAGGTGGCCATACCAACCGCAATTCCCGCCGCGCCGTTGACCAGCAGGTTGGGGTATTCCGCCGGCAGGACGACCGGTTCGAGCGACTCGTTGTCGAATGTCGGCCGCATGTCGACCGTGTTGCGATTGATCTCGCCCAGCAGCTTGGCCGCAGCCGGCGCCAGGCGGGCCTCGGTATACCGAAAAGCGGCCGCACCGTCACCGTCCTGGGAGCCGAAGTTCCCGTGGCCGTCTACC
>CAZANL010000640.1:0-2521 GCA_964486115.1 uncultured Planctomycetota bacterium | reverse complement strand
ATCGCCTCGTAGGCGGCCGAGTCCCCGTGTGGATGGTAGTCGCCGATCACCTGCCCGACCACCTTGGCCGACTTCAGCGGCCGGGCCTCGTGATTGAGCCGCAAGTTGTGCCACATCGCATAGAGGATGCGACGCTGTACCGGCTTGAGCCCGTCCCGTACATCGGGCAGCGCCCGGCTGGTGATGACGGAGAGGGAGTAATTCAGGTACCGCTTCCGGATCTCGTCACTGATCGGAAAATCGGTGGCTTCGATGAGAGCTGCACACATTTCTATTTCTCAACTCGTGGTTTTGCTAACATATACCACAATATATGGTGCTATCCAGACTCGGCTAGAACCCGAGTGTATGTCTCGGAGTCGAACCCGGCGACCAGCACCCCGCCGACATGCAAGACCGGAGCACGCAGGTTGCCCGTGCGGCCGACCAGCGCGGTCTCGAGTTCTACCTCGTCGGCGATCTCCTCGACCGTCGCCATCCCGCGGCGAGTCCTGTGAAAGATGCGCTCGGCGGATTGCCCCAGCGCGATCGCAGCCGCTCGAGCAACGGGCGCCTTGCGCACGTCATGCGTCTGGTACGAAACACCGTGCTGCGAAAGAAACTCTTCCGCCTGCTGGCAACCGTTTCAGGAGTTACGTTTGTAGAGTGTGATCATCACCGCCCTATACCCCAACTCGTCCGGAATTCAATGCCCCTGGCACACCCAGATTGATAATTGTCGCTCGAGGCTTGCAATTCGGGCCAGCCACAATAGGATGTGCTGCACGCGGCCATTACCACACCATAATGTATCCACACAGGGGAGGGGAGATGAAGGGTAGAGAAGGCCTCTTCATCGCGATAGACGCCAACATCGGCGCTGGAAAGACCAATGCATGCCACGCGATTGCATCCGCTGGCATGGCCGCCGGGCAGTCTGTGCGTGTCATCGAGGAACCAACAAACCATCCGAAGTTTCCGGAGTTCCTCCAGCACTATTACGACGACTTGCGCTCTGGCACCGACACCGGTGGCGGATTCGCAATGCAGATCTTCATGCTCTGCCAGCGATACGAACAACATCGTCTGGCGGTCGAGCTAGCCTGGGGCGGACGAGGCTGCGTGGTGGTTCAGGACCGGCCGATCTACGGCGACACGGTCTTTGCCACGACCGCCAAGGACCGCGGCTTCATGACCCCCAAGCAGTACGATCTGTATATCGATCTGTTCCGCAACATGAGCCGGGACGTGATGCCGCCGGATATCTTCGTCTATCTCGACGTGCCACCCGAGGAATGTTACCGACGGATGGCCGCTCGCGGTCGGCGACAGGAAGACGGTGTGCCGCTCGAATATCTGCAGCAGCTCTACGACAACTACCAGAAGATGCTGACAGAGATGCGACGCCGAGGGGTGCGCGTGCTGACGGTTGACTGGTCGGAGTTCGGTCCTCCGGTCGAGATGTGGCATCGGATCCAGGCGATGGTCTCGTCAGAGGAGAGCTGGTACGAAACGCTGACCTTCTCGTTCGGCAAGCATCCGCGAGTTCCGGTCCTACCGGCCGAACACGCCGGGGCTCAGGAAGCGGTGGCCGAGCCGGTCTGAGCCTGGCATACTGTTCGCCATGAGACACCTGCCCATCCTGTTGGTAGTGGTCTGCCTTTTTGGTTGTGGTAAGTCTGAGCAGCCGACGCCGGAGAGCAGCCAGCCAGCAGCGCCCGAGAAAAAGACTCAGACCAAGAAAAAGACCAAGGCCAAGAAGCTGCGGGTCGACGCGCAAGCCTTGGGAGTGCTGATCCGCCAGCTCAGGCTCAAGCCCTCGGCCGATCCCTATGTCCTCCTCGGCCAGCCGCCAAAGGTCACGATCTCTGACGAGGAGAGCAGTGTACTCAGCCGGGCGAGCAGGATTCTTGCTGTCAGCACACCCCGAAAATCGGACCGCCTGCCACTGTTCGTCGCGGCCGCAGAAGACAAGAACCCACTGATCCGCCGTCGGGCGCTCCTGATGATCCGCAAGAGTCTGGCCTCTCGCATGGTCCACCGAAGCCGGAGCATCCCTCTGCTGGTCGAGAGGCTGAAGGACCCCGATATGCAGGTGAGGATCGCCGCAGCCATCAAGCTGGCCCAGGTCAGCGGCGGCGGTGGAGCGGTTGTCACCGGACTCGGTCAGGCCCTACGCAGCGAGGAGCGCCTGTTGCGACTGGCCGCCGTGCGCGCATTGGCCGCCATCGGGGCCAGCGCAGCGGCTGAACTGTTGCACGGACTGCGTGATCCCGACTCCACCGTCTCGGCTCAGGCCCAGGCCATACTCAGCAAGATCACCCCACCGGCCAAGCTGGCCGACAGACTTGAGCGGATGCTGGGAGACTCCCACCCCGAGGTCCGATATGTAGCCGCAACCTTGCTCTGCCGAGCCAGCCTGAAGCTGGACAAGACGAAGGCGACGCTTCTGGAAGGGATCTCACGCCACCCACGAGAAGCCCTGGTCCTGCTGGGCAAGACGGACATCGACGACGACGCCTTGAGCAAGCTGATGTACGAG